>JAICSG010000391.1 GCA_025937035.1 Thermoanaerobaculia bacterium
AGCACCCCGATGGCGCCGTCGATCCGGGTCGGCGGCACGCCGGTGCCCGTGCAGGCGCCGCCGGTGGTCGAATTGGAGCTGGTGACGTAGGGGTAGGTGCCGTGGTCGATGTCCAGCAGCGACCCTTGCGCCCCCTCGAACAGCAGGCTCTTCCCCTCCCGGATCCAGCCGTTCAGGAGCTGCTCGGTATCGCGCAGGCTCGGCTTGATGCGCTCCCCCCAGCCGTGGCACATATCGGCGTAGACCGCCGGCGACGGCAGGGAGGGGCCGCCCAGGGCCGTCAGCTCGACCTGGATGCGCGAGAGGAGCACGCGCAGGCGCTCCTCCAGGTCGGGGGCGAAGAGGTCGACCATGCGCAGGCCCATCCGGGAGGCCTTCCCCTCATAGGCCGGGCCGATCCCCCGCGAGGTGGTGCCGATGCGGCCGGCGCCCCGCGCCTCCTCGCGCGCCTGGTCGAGAGCGGCGTGGCAGGGGAGCAGCACGTGGGCCCGGTTGGAGACGAACAGCCGGCCGTCGAAGCGCACCCCGGCCTCGTAGAGGCGGCCGAGCTCGGAGAGCATGGCGTCCGGCGCGATCACCATGCCGTTGCCCAGCACGCAGCTCATCTCCGGGTGCAGGATGCCCGAGGGGATGAGCTGCAGGGAGAAGTGGCGGTCGCGGAACTTCACCGTGTGGCCGGCGTTGTGCCCGCCCTGATAGCGCACGACGCCGTCGAAGGCCGGGCAGAGGAGATCCACGATCTTCCCCTTGCCCTCGTCCCCCCACTGCATCCCCACGATGACGGCGTTGGCCATTTCCGATCCGCCTTCCTCTAAATACCTTGTAGCTTCTGCAACATCGCGCAGCCGGCCGGTGACAGTACCAGAGGATGGGAGGGTGGGCAAGAAGGTGTTAGCATCTAGCCGGTTTCTGGAGCCCGGAGGCACGTGCAGACCTTTCTCGATATCGCGACGATCCTGTTGCCTCTCGCCTACCTGCTGGTGGCGATCGACTACGGTTTCCTCTTCTTCGCGTCCCAGCCGTTCGCCGAGCGGACGGCCACCCCGGCCCTGCGCGGGACGGTCCTGCTCCACCTAGCCTATCTGGTAGGGGCGGTCGTCCAGTGGGGGCAGTTCCCGGCGGCCACGGTGCCGCAGGCCCTCTCGGTGGTGGCCTTCGCCGTGGCGGTGGTCTACGTCTTCGTGGAGTGGCACGGCCGGGCGCGCACCACCGGCTTCTGGCTGGTCTCGCTGGTCTTCTTCTTCCAGCTCCTGTCGACCATCCTGGCCTCGCTGCTCACCCACTCCACGCCGCCGGACCGCGAGGTCTTCCACAAGCCGCTCTTCGCCCTCCACGTGTCGCTGGCCCTGCTCGGCTACGCGGCCTTCGTGGTGTCCGCCGCCTACGCCTTCCTGTTCCTCCAGCTCTACCGGGACCTCAAGGCGGGGCGCTTCTCCACCTTCTACGGCAAGCTGCCGCCGCTGGAGGTGCTGGAGAAGATGATGATCGGCGCCATCTGGGTGGGGTTCGTGACCCTGACCGGCGCGGTGGTGACCGGCGCCTTCTGGGCCGAGCGGCTCTACCACAACGCCTGGATGCACGATCCCAAGATCCTGTTCACCCTGGCGATCTGGGCCCTCTACGGCGCGGCTCTGCTGATGCGGAGGCTGCGCCGCTGGCAGGGGCGGCAGACGGCGCTCGCCAGCCTGACCGGCTTCGGAGTGATCCTGTTCTCCCTCATGGCCGTGAACTTCTTCCTCACGGGTTTCCACGGATTCATGTAGGCCGCGCAGGACCATGGCAAGCGATCCCAGCAATCCCACCGCCCCTCCGGACCCGCCGCTCCTCCTGGTCGGCACGGATTTCCGCTGCTCGCCGCTGGAGCTGCGCGAGCGGGTCTCGTTCGCCAAGGAGGAGGCCGAGAAGACCCTGGTCCATCTGCTGGCCCGCTCCGAGGTGGCCGAGGCCTTCCTGCTCTCGACCTGCAACCGCACCGAGCTCTACCTCCAGCCGCGCGACGAGGACGGCGCCTACAAGGCCGCCCTGGACATGGTCTTCCTCGCCCGCGCGCCGGAGCTCGAGCGCCCCGGCCGGCTCTACGTGAAGCGCAACGGCGAGGCGGCCCGGCACCTGATGGCGGTGGCGAGCGGCCTTGAGTCGATGGTGCTCGGCGAGCCCGAGATCCTGGGCCAGGTCAAGCAGGCGTCGGCCCTGGCCGAGGCGATCGGGGCCGAGGGGCCGGTGCTCAAGCGGCTGCTGCGCAGCGCCACCTCGGCCGGCCGGCGGACCCGCCAGGAGACGGCGATCTCCTCGGGCGCGGTGTCGATCGGCTACGCCATCGTGGAGCTGGCGCGGCAGATCTTCAGCGGCCTGGAGGAGTGCCGGGTGCTGATGGTGGGCGCCGGCGAGATCGCCCGCTCGGTGGCCCGGCCGCTGCTCGAGCGCGGCGCCCGCGAGCTGGTGGTGGCCAACCGCAGCCAGGAGCGGGCCGCGCAATTCAAGGACGAGCTCCCCAGCGCCGAGCTGGTCCCCTTCGACCGCCGCCAGGACGAGGCGGCCCAGGCCGACCTGGTGGTCGTCTCGACCGGCGCCGACGAGCCGGTGCTCACCCGCAAGCACATCGCCCAGGCGATGAGCTCCCGCCGCTCCCGGCCGCTGCTGGTGGTGGACCTCGGCGTGCCCCGCAACGTCGAGCCGGCCGCCGGCAAGGTGGAGAACGTCTTCCTGCACACCATCGACTCGCTCGACCTGCTGATCCAGCGCAACCTCAAGCGCCGCCGCGACGAGGTGCCGCGCGCCGAGGAGATCATCGAGCAGGAGCTGCAGCACTTCCGCGCCTGGTTCCGCGCCCTCGGCGCCGAGCCGCTGATCGCCCGCCTCCAGAAGCAGGCCGAGCGCATCCGCCAGCAGGAGCTGGCCGACGCCCTCCCCCGCTTCCCGGCCGAGACCCATGCCGACCTCGAGCGGCTGACCCGCTCGCTCGTGCGCAAGATCCTTCACCACCCCAGCAGCCGGCTCCGCGCGCATGAGGGCAGTGCCGACGACATCTCCCGCTTGGAGCTGGTCCGCGAGCTCTTCCATTTGGATGACGATGAAATCGGATGACGATGAAAGCTGAGCCCATCTTCCGCCTCCGGCTGGGCACCCGCCGGAGCGCCCTCGCCATGGCCCAGTCGGGCATGGTGGCCCGTGACCTGGAGGCCCAGCACCCCGGGCTCGACGTCGAGCTGGTGCCCATCGTCACCACCGGCGACGTGGTGACCGGCGACCTCGCCCGCTTCGGTGGCAAGGGGCTGTTCACCAAGGAGCTGGAGAGCGGCCTGCTCGACGGCACGCTCGATCTGGCCGTCCACAGCCTGAAGGACCTGCCGGTCACCCTGCCCGACGGCCTCGCCGTGGCCGCCCATCCGCTGCGCAACGACTGCCGCGACGTGCTGGTGAGCGAGGACGCCGAGGATCTCGACGGCCTCCCCGAGGGAGCCATCGTGCTCACCGGCGCCCTCCGCCGCCGGGCGCAGATCCTGATGCGCCGGCCCGATCTGCGGGTGGAGGCGATCCGCGGCAACGTCGACACCCGGCTGCGCAAGTGGCGCGAGCTGGGGGTCCCGGGCGGCGTCATCCTCGCCGGCGCCGGGCTCAACCGGCTGGCCCTGGAGCACCTGCCGATCCACCCGCTCGATCCGGAGATCGTGGTCCCCGCGCCGGGCCAGGGGACGCTCGCCCTGGAGGTACGCGCGGGCGGCATGGCCGCCAACCTCTGCTCGGCGCTCAACGATCCGGACACCGCCCGCGCCGCCCAGGCCGAGCGCCGCGTGGTCGCCGCCTTCGGGGGCGACTGCACGCTCCCCCTGGCCGCCTGGGCCCGCCCTGAGGGCACAGACGGCCAGATCCGCCTGACCGGCCTCCTCACCACTCCGGACGGCCTCCAGGCCGCCCGCGGAGAGGCGGTGGCCGCCACGCCCCAGGAGGCCGCGGACGCCTGCGTGGCCGCCATGCGGGCGAACGGGGCGGACGAGGTGATGGCGAGGATCCGAGCCTCCTAGTGCCCCCCCTGACCGGCCTCCGCGTCGTCGTCACCCGCGCCGAGCACCAGTCCGAAGGGCTCGCCGCCGCCTTCGAGCGCGCGGGGGCCCGGGTGGAGCTCCTCCCCCTGCTGGAGGTCGTCCCCCCCGCCGATCCTCAACCCCTGAAGCGGGCGGCGGCGGACCTCGCGTCCTACGACTGGCTCGTGTTCACCTCGGCGAACGCCGTCGAGGCCTTCCTGCCGCTCACCGGCCCTCTGCGCACCGGCCTGAGGATCGCCGCCGTGGGCCCCGCGACGGCCGCGGCGCTGCGCGCTTTCGGGAGCGAGCCCCACCTGACCGCCCGCAAGGCCGAGGCCGAGGGGCTGGCCGCCGACCTCGCCCCGCGGATCGCGGGCAGGCGGGTCCTCCTCCCCCAGGCGGCGGATGCCCGGCCGGCCCTGCTCCAGGAGCTCAAAGAGGCCGGAGCCGAAGCGGTGGCGGTCATCGCCTACGACAAGCGCCTGCCGCCGGACGCTCCCGCCCGGGCCGCCGAGCTCTTCGCCACCAGCATCGGCTGGGTGACCTTCACCAGCCCCCGCATCGTCCGCCACTTCGTGGAGCTGTTCGGAGCCGACTGGGAGCGGCGGAAGGACGAGCTCCGGGCGGTATCGATCGGGCCGGTCACCAGCGCCGAGCTCCGGCGTCACGGCGTGGAGCCGGCCGCGGAGGCGGCACGGCCGGGGGAGGGGGAGATGGTGGGGGCGGTCCGGTCCGCCCGGGCATGAATGCCCGGGCTACGTTTCAACCGAAAAGCCGGCTGAAGCCGGCTCCTGATTTAGCAAACTGACTTTG
>JAICSG010000110.1 GCA_025937035.1 Thermoanaerobaculia bacterium
AGCACCGCAAGCAGCACACGCCGCGCGAGCTCTCGGGCGGCGAGCAGCAGCGCGTCGGCATCGCGCGCGCCATCGTCACCGACCCGACGCTGATCCTCGCCGACGAGCCCACCGGCGACCTCGACCGCAAGACCGGCGACGGCATCCTCGACCTGCTGCAGGCGCTCAACCGCGAGCACGGCAAGACGATCATCATGGTCACCCACGACCCGCACGCCGCGGCCCGCGCCCGCCGCACCCTCCATCTGGACAAGGGCAACCTGGTCTCGGAGATGGCGGCATGAGATTCCTCTATCTGATCTGGAAGAACCTCTGGCGCCGGAAGCTGCGCACCCTGCTGACGGTCTTCTCGACGATCGTCGCCTTCGTGCTCTTCGGCCTGCTGGCGGCCGTGCGAATGGGCTTCCGGGCCGGCGTCGACGTGAGCGGCGCGGACCGCATGATGGTCACCCACAAGATCTCGATCATCCTGCCGCTGCCCGTCTCCTATCAGGAGCAGATCAAGACGACCCCCGGCGTCCAGGAGGTCACGCACGCCAACTGGTTCGGCGGCATCTACAAGGAGCCCAAGAACTTCTTCCCGCAGATGGCGGTGGACGTGTCGAACTTCCTCGACCTGTACCCCGAGTACGTCCTGCCGGCGGATCAGAAGAAGGCCTGGCAGTCGGACCGCACCGCCGCCATCGTGGGCCGGAAGACGGCCGAACGGTTCGGCTTCAAGGTCGGCGACCGCATCACCCTGGAGGCGCCCTGGCTGCGCAAGGACGGCGGGCGCAACTGGGAATTCAACGTCGCCGGCATCTTCGACGGGAAGCAGAAGGAGACCGACACCTCGGCCCTCTACTTCAACTACGACTACATGAAGGAGTCGCTCGCCAGCAGCTCGATCGCCAACCAGGTCGGCTGGTACATCATCCGCATCGCCGACCCGGCCCACTCGCCGGAGATCGCCAAGCGGATCGACGCCCAGTTCGCCAACTCGCCGGCCGAGACCAAGACCCAGACCGAGAAGGAGATGGCCCAGGGGTTCGCCAACCAGGTGGGGAACATCGGCGTCCTGGTGACCTGGATCGTGGCGGCGGTCTTCATCACCCTGCTGCTGGTGGTGGCCAACACCATGGCCCTGTCGATCCGCGAGCGGGTGGGCGAGCTGGCGGTGCTCAAGACCCTGGGCTTCACCCACGTCCAGGTGATGCTGATGGTGCTCGCCGAGTCGTGCGCGGTGGCCCTGCTCGGCGCGGTCCTGGGGCTGGGGCTGGCGCTCGGCATCGTGCCGGCGATCGGCAAGGGGCTGCAACAGTTCATCCCCGTCTTCCTGGTGCCGCCGCGGGATATCGCGCTCGGCTTCGCGATCGCCCTGCTGCTGGGCCTCGCGGCCGGATTTCCGCCGGCCTGGCAGGCGATGCGGCTGCGCATCGTCGAGGCGCTCCGGAGGGTATGACCATGCAAGGGATCTCTCAACTGGCCGCCCTGATCGGAGTCAACCTGCGCACCCTCGGCCAGCGCCGCGGCTCCGCCCTGTCGACCATCGTGGGGGTGGCCTGCGTGGTGGCCGTCTTCGTGGTCGTGCTGTCGATCGGCGAGGGCTTCCGCGCCACCATGGCCGCCACCGGATCGCCGGACTCCGCCCTGGTGCTGCGGGGCGGCAGCGACTCCGAGATGATGAGCGGCCTGCTGGTCGACTCCACCCGGATCATCGCCGACGCGCCGGGAGTGGCCCGCGCGGCGTCGGGCCCGGAGGCCTCGGCCGAGCTGTTCGTGGTGGTCGACCTGCCCAAGCGCTCGACCGGGACGGACGCCAACGTCCCCCTGCGCGGCGTGCAGCCGGCCGCCTTCGCGGTACGGAAGGGCTTCAAAATCATCGCCGGCCGGAATTTCGAGCCGGGGAAGAACGAGATCATCGTGGGCCGCGGCGCGGCGGAGCAGTTCGCGGGGCTCGACCTCGGCAACACCCACCGCTGGGGCGAGAGCGAGTGGACCGTGGTCGGCGTCTTCAGCGACGGCGGCAGCCTCTCCGAGTCGGAGATCTGGACCGACGCCCGGGTCCTGCAGCCGGCCTACCGGCGGGGCAACACCTTCCAGTCGGTGCATGCCCGGCTGGAGTCCCCGGCGGCGTTCACGGCCTTCAAGGACGCCCTCACCGCCGATCCGCGGCTGGACGTCAAGGTGGTCCGGGAGAGCGAGTACTACGCCGAGCAGTCCCAGGCCCTGACCACCCTGGTGCGGTTCCTCGGCGGGTTCATCACCGTGCTGATGGCCCTCGGCGCCATCTTCGGCGCGCTCAACACCATGTACAACGCCGTGGCGTCGCGGACCCGCGAGATCGCGACCCTCAGGGCGCTCGGCTTCGGCCGCGGCCCTGTGGTCCTCTCGATCCTCGCCGAGTCGCTGGTGATCGCCCTCCTCGGGGCGGTGATCGGCGGCGCCGTGGCCTACTTCGGCTTCAACGGCTTCCAGACCTCGACGCTCAACTGGCAGAGCTTCAGCCAGGTCGCCTTCGCCTTCCGGGTGACACCCCCGCTGCTGGTGACGGGCACCGTGATCGCCCTGGCGATCGGCCTGATCGGCGGCCTGCTGCCGGCCCTGCGGGCGGCGCGGTTGCCGGTGGCGACGGCGTTGCGGGAGCTGTAGGGCCGGCTGTCCTGTATTCTTACGGAGAAAGGGGAACGTCCACGTGGCCAGCCAGCCGTTAAAAAGCACCGATCCCTACGAGCTTCCGCGCTACGGCATCGGGCAGGCCGCGCACTACGTTCAGATCTCCCCGACGACGTTGCGCTCCTGGGTGCTCGGCCGGTCCTATGACACCTCGGAAGGCCGGCGATTTTCCCCTCCCCTGATCCAGAGGCCCGATCCCGGCGATCCGCGCCTGTCGTTCTCGAACCTGCGGGAGGCGCACGTCCTCCGTGCGCTGCGGACGCGGCACCAAGTCCCGATGCCGGCGGTCCGCGCCGCGCTCGACTACGCGGCGGAAACGCTGCACATCAAGAGGCTCCTGCTGAGCCGCGAGCTGATGGCCGACGCGGGCTCGCTCTTCATCGAACGGCTGGGGCAGCTCATCGACCTCGGCCGTTCGGGACAGATCGCCTTGAAGGAGATGCTCGACGGGCACCTGAGCCGGATCCAGTGGGAGCCGCTGCGACTGTTCCCGGTGGTGGCGGCGCGCGGCCTGAGCGGGCCCCAGATCGTCAGCATCGATCCCCAGGTCTCCTTCGGCCGCCCGTTCATCGTCGGCAAGGGAGTGCGCACGTCCACGATCGTCGAGCGTCTGGACGCCGGAGAGGACCGGGAGACGGTAGCGGCGGACTACCAGCTTTCCGACCAGGAAATCGATGAGGCCATCCTCTACGAGCGGGCCACAGCCTGAGCCGGTTTTCTTCACGGATCGAGATCTTGGACGTTCGGTAGCCGCGGCCCTCCGGGCTGGAGGGCTTCAGGTCCAGGCCTACCATGAGCACTTCACGCCGGATAACGTCCCGGATCGGGAGTGGCTTCGGTATGTGGGCGAGGGGGGTTGGATCGCGCTTTCCCACAACAAGTACATTCGCTACGAACGGGATGAGCTGGACGACTTGATGAGGTTCGGCGTCAAGGCGTTCTTCATTATCGGCAAGGGGCCTCATTCAGCGTTCGCCGCGGCCGTGCTGCGGAACGTCGACAAAATCTACGAGCTGATCCGGGAGCACTCGGAGCCCTTTGTCGCGAAGGTCTACCAGCATGGAGACGTGGTCGAGGAGTGGATTACCCACGCTCAGTGGCTGGAAGCGAGGCGCCGTGCCAGGCCCAAATAGGATGACGGCGTTTTTCCCGTCCCGGCCCCGTTTTTCGCCGTCCGGATGGCTTTCAGCTTCCCCGGACCGGTTTTTTGCTTTCCCGGCGGCTTTTTTGGATTCCCGGCCCGTTTTTTAGCTTCCCGGGTGGCCATCTTGGCTTCCCGGCCGCTTTTTTCGCTTCCCGGACGGTCATCTTCCTTTCCGGAGCGCCATCTTCCTTCCCGGGCCGCCATCCTGGCTTCCCGGCCGGTCATCCTGCTTCCCGAGCCGCCATCTTTCGATTTGAGCCGCCATCTTCGCTCCGGAGCGCCCATCTTTCCCCGCAAAGCCTCATCCTGGCGTCCAGGACCGTCATCCTCGCTCGTTGGCTACTTTCCGCGTGGAAACGCCGCCCGGATCGCTCGGCAGTCCCATTTTTGAGTTTATTGCGCACTAACTTATATAGACTCGGAATTCTTCCGCTCCGAGAGAAAGGGACACCATGCCAAGAGCTCGCTTCCTGCAGTTGGCCTTCCTCCTTGCGATTCTCACCCTCGCCGTGTACGCGCCTGTCGTTTCGGCCACCTGCGGCCTCCGGTGCGTCCTGACGGACGGGGGCACGAGCCCCACCGCCACTGGGATTGGCAACGACTGCACCACGGCCACCAACTCCCTGAATTCGCAATTGCAGACCTATACGAGAGGGTACTGCCCCTCGGGCGTCACCTGCCAGAGCTCCGTCACCATCACGGTCGCCTGTCATGCGGACGGCACCGGCTACTCGATCTCGGGCTACGAGACCTTCGGCTGTCAGGAAGATACCTGCCTGTGATCCCGCGGCCAGCGGGCGGAGAGGGTGAGGCCTCTCCGCGCCAATGGGTTCCAGGAAAGTCGACCTTAATGGCTCGGCGGCTCGCGTCCAGGTCAGTAGCCAAGATCACGGAACCCTCCTCCCGACATTTTCACTATGCCATAGCACCCTCTTTTCCTTGCGCCCCCGGGAAGCCGGGGGATAGAATCCGAGGCGGTGCTCCGCATGTCCGGCGCGCCTTGCATGTCGAGGGGGAATTTTGGGGATGTCTCAGCAAACGAAGGATCTGGTCGAAGAGCCCGCCGTTGCCGCGGTAACGCCGGGGCCGGCACGCCTCTCCCTGGACGGGAAGGACTACGAGCTGCCGGTCACCGTCGGCTCCGAGGGTGAGGTCGGTATCGATATCCAGCAGCTCCGGGCCCAGAGCGGCGCGATCACCCTCGATCCCGGCTACGGGAACACCGGGGCGTGCGAGAGCGCCATCACGTTCATCGACGGCGAGGCGGGCATCCTGCGCTACCGCGGCTACCCGATCGAGGAGCTCGCCGGCAACGCCTGCTTCACGGAGATCTGCCACCTGCTGATCTACGGCAGCCTCCCCAACAAGGCGGAGCTCAAGACGTTCGAGGACCGGCTGACCTACCACACCCTGCTCCACGAGGACATGAAGAAGTTCTTCGAGGGGTTCCCGTCGAGCGCCCACCCGATGGCCATGCTGTCGTCGATGATCACCTCGCTCTCCGCCTACTACCCGGACGGCAAGACGGTCGATCTCGATCTCAACATCGCGCGGCTGCTGGCCAAGGGGCCGACCATCGCGGCGTACTCCTATAAGAAGAACGTCGGGCAGCCGTTCATGTACCCGCGCAACGACCTCTCCTACTGCTCGCGCTTCCTCGACATGATGTTCGCCGTGCCGGCCGAGCCGTACAACGTTCGGCCGGTGCTCGACCGGGCGCTCAACCTGCTGCTCATCCTGCACGCCGACCACGAGCAGAACTGCAGCACCTCGACGGTGCGCATGGTGGGGAGCAGCCAGGCGAACCTCTTCGCCTCGATCTCGGCCGGCATCTGCGCCCTCTGGGGCCCGCTCCACGGCGGCGCCAACCAGGCGGTGATCGAGATGCTGGAGCGGATCCGCGACGACGGCGGCGACTACAAGAAGTACGTGGACATGGCCAAGGACAAGAAGTCGGGCTTCCGGCTCATGGGCTTCGGCCACCGTGTCTACAAGAACTTCGACCCGCGCGCCCGCATCCTCAAGCGGATGGCGGACGACGTGCTGACCGAGCTGGGAGTCCAGGACCCGCTGCTCGGCATCGCCAAGTCGCTGGAGGAGGTCGCCCTGCACGACGACTTCTTCGTCTCCCGCAAGCTCTACCCGAACGTCGACTTCTACAGCGGCATCATCTATCGGGCGATGGGCATCCCGACCAATATGTTCACGGTGATGTTCGCCCTCGGCCGCATGCCCGGCTGGATCGCTCACTGGAAGGAGATGCTGGACGATTCCAGCACCCGCATCAACCGCCCGCGGCAGATCTACACCGGCCCGACCCAGCGGGCGTTCGTGCCGCTGGATCAGCGGTAGGGGCCGCCCGGGCATGAATGCCCGGGCTACGCTTCAACCGAAAAGCCGGGTGAACCCGGCTCCTGGAGGAGCGTTTCTGACTTCGGAGCCGGCTTCAGCCGGCTTTTCGGTTCCCACGTAGCCCGGGCATTCATGCCCGGGCGGGGCGGGCGCTCGTAATCTGACAAAGCAGATCAACCCTCCCGATGAAACATCCGGTGGATGCGCTCTTGAGCCTTCTCCCGGAACCCCTCCAGCCGCTCCCAAGCCTTCGGCCAGCGGGCCAGCAGACGCCGTAGCCCCCGGTAGACCAGCTCGTTGTCCAGGGAGAGCAGGGCCGCTCCGACCAGGATGGTGGCGATGCCCTGGATGCCGGGGAGGACCAGGCCGGCGATCCCGATCAGGATCAGCAGCCAGCCCAGGATGAAGATGGCCACGCGGGCCCGGAACGGGAGCGGCCGGTGGGGCCGATCGTCGGGTCGATCGTCCGGTCTCATCCCGCCCAGAATACCCCGTGTTGACAAATCGGACTAAAGCGGTCCAGAATTAATCCCGGCTATTGAGACAGAATCTCAATACGTAGATTGAACGAGAGAACGATGGCGAACGTCCGGGAGAAAGAGCAGTTCCTGCGGTTCCTGCGCGGCCGGGGGCAGCGCGTGACCGGCGAGCGGCTGGCGCTGTTCGACGAGATCTTCTCACAGCACGGCCATATCGACGCCGAGGAGCTGCTGCGGGCCATGAAGGCGCGAGGGCTCAAGATCTCGCGCGCCACGGTCTACCGGAACCTGGACCTCCTGGTGGAGAGCGGTCTGGCGCGCAAGCAGCGCCTGGGGAGCCGCGGGTTCCTCTACGAGCACATGCACTCCGGCCAGCAGCACGATCATCTGGTGTGTACCGGCTGCGGCCGGGTGGTGGAATTCGTCAGCCCGGGGATCGCCGCGCTCCAGGCGGAGATCTGCCGGGCGCACGGCTTTTTGCCGGCCCGGCACACCCTGCAGATCGCCGGATTGTGCAACCGCTGCGCGGAGGGGGCTGTCTCCGACGGCCTGGGCGTCGCGCCCGCTACGGGGAGACTGGTGCATGTTTGAGGCCTTGATCGTCACGCTGCGCGAGGGGGTGGAGGCGGTGCTGGTGGTCGGGATCATCGTCGCCTTCCTGCGCCGGGAGGGGTACGAGCGCTATCTGGGAGCTGTCTGGTCGGGGATCGCGGCGGCCACGGCGGCGAGCCTGGCGGGGGCGTTCGTGCTCTACCGCTGGGCGGTCAACGAGGAGCTGTTCGAGGGGCTCCTCTATCTCGGCTCGGCCCTGATCGTGGGCTCGATGATGGTCTGGATGTGGCGCCACGCCCACGCGCTGTCGGGCGAGATGAAGGGGTCGCTCTCGCGCATCCTGGCCCGCGAACGGGCCGGGTCGGTGGCGGCCGGGCTCTTCCTCTTCACCTTCCTGATGGTCTTCCGCGAGGGGATCGAGACGGTGCTCTTCCTCTCCGCGGTCTCGCTCACCACCAGCGGCCTGCTGGCGGTGCTGGGGGTGCTGATCGGCCTGGCGATCGCGATCGTCTTCGGCGTCTTCTTCGTGCGGGGGAGCCTGCGGATCGACCTGGGCCGGTTCTTCAAGATCACCGGCATCGCCCTCGGCATCTTCGTGCTCCAGCTCCTGATCAACGGGTATCACGAGCTGGCGGAGGGCGGCTGGCTGCCGGGCAACGAGACCACCATGGGCACGGTGGGGCCCCTGGTGCAGAACGAATTCTTCTTCATCGCCGCCGTGCTCGCCCTGCCCCTGCTGATGCTGCTGGTGCCGGGCCGCCAACGGCAGGAGGCGGCGGCCACGGGGGCCGCGGCGCGCCTGGAGCGGGCGGGGAGCCGCCAGCAGGGACGCGCCCGGGTGCTGGGGGCGACGATCGGGCTGATCATCCTGGCGGCGCTCGGCCTGGGGTTCGTCTATTCCCAACCGCCGGCCGCCCTCTCGGCGGCCACGCCGGTCGAGGCGGGCGCGGACGGCAAGGTCCACATCCCCCTCTCGACCTTCCAGGGAACCAAGCTCCAGCGCTTCCAGACGACGGTGAACGGCCAGCCGGTGCGCTTCATCGCCATCCCCATCGAGCCCGTGGCCAAGGGCGGAAAGATCGCCACCGCCTTCGACGCCTGCCTGCTCTGCGGCCCCAAGGGGTACTACCAGCAGGGGCCCAACATCACCTGCCTGCACTGCGGCTCGGTGATCTATCCGCCGAGCATCGGCCAGACCGGCGGGTGCAACCCGGTGCCGCTGCCGTCGAAGGTCGAGGGGGGCGATCTCGTCCTCCAGACGTCCGACCTCGCGGGCGGCGCCCAGCTCTTCGCTTCCAAAGCGCACTGAGAACGATCATGTACGCCCGTCTGCTGATCGAATCGCTGCGCCGGGGGACGCGCCGCAAGCTGCTGGCGGTCAGCGCCGTGGCGCTCGGCACCCTGGGGGCCACGGCTCTCGGCGAGGTGGTGCTCGCCTCGGGGGACCGGCTGGCGGCCGAGATGGGCTCCTACGGGGCCAACCTGGTGATGGCTCCGGCTCAGGAGGGTGGAACCCTGCCGGCCGGGGATCTCGTCAAGGTCCGGCGGATCTTCTGGAAGAACAACATTGTGGCGGTGGCGCCCACGCTTGACTTGCGGGTGCGGATGGAGCCGGGCGGGCCGGGAGGAACGATCGCGCCGCTGATCGGCTCCTGGTTCAACCATCCGCTGGAGCCGGGGTTCCGCACCGGCCTGCCGCGCACCCGGCCGACCCTGGCGGTCGAGGGGCGCTGGCCGGGGGACGACCCAACAGGGGATCAATCCGAGGTCGCCGTCGGCCGGCGGCTGGCACAGCGGCTGGGGGTGAAGCCCGGGGGCGAGTTGAAAGCGGGGCTGGGGGACCGGAGCGAGGCCTTCCGGGTGGTGGGGATCGTCACCAGCGGCGGCGAGGAGGACGACCAGGCCTTCGCGCCTCTGACGGCGGTCGAGCGGCTGGCCGGGCTGCCGGGACGCTTCACCCGGGCCGAGATCTTCGCCCTGACGGTGCCCGAGGTCCGCAACTCCCACCCCGACCCGCGCCGCAATCCCAAGGACTACGAGACCTGGTACTGCACGGCCTACCC
>JAICSG010000095.1 GCA_025937035.1 Thermoanaerobaculia bacterium
GCTCTCCCTTCAAGATGATTTTAAAAATTCCTAGCACACGACCGGCCGTCTCAGCTCCTCGCGGGGACCATGCGGTCTCGGACGCGGTAGAGCAGGCCCCGGAGGCGATGGAGGCCGATCTTCCACATTTTCCGGGTCGCCATCTCGCGCAACATCGAGCAATCCGAGCGGAGCTGATGGAGGTAGGGATACGGCTCGATGGGGATGGAGCCGGAGACGAGCGGGAAGAAGTTGCCGGTCAGGACGCTCTGCGTGCGGCCGTCCATGTAGCAGACCGTCATGGCCCGCCGTGGCACGGACGTCGGGTTCACTCCGGAGCGGTGGATCAGCCAGTTGTGGAGCAGGACGGCGTGCCCGGCCTCGACCTCCAGCGGCAGGACGCGCTCCGGGGGGCAATGGACCCGCACGTGCTCTTCCGCGACCGTGCTGCCATAGAGGCTCAGCAGCCCCAGGCGGTGGGTCCCGGGGATCACCTCCAGGCAGCCGTTCGCCCGCGTCGCCGGGTCGAGGGCGACCCAGACGGTGACCAGCGGATCGCGGTCGAGACCCCAGACGTTGCCGCCGTCCTGGTGCCACGGCAGGACCGTGCCCTGGCCGGCGGGCTTGTTCATCACCATGGCGCGGAAGATCGAGACCGGAGCGTGCGGGCCGTACTGGCGGGCGCAGACCTCCAGGAAGAGCGGGTGCTTGACCAGACGCACGAAGAGATCGTCGGTCTCCAGCCCCTGGATCTTGCGGTAGAGCCGGGTGCCGTGATCGAAGGCCCGGACAGCCTGGGGAAGCTCCTCGTAGACGCCGCCGGTGTCGAGCTGCATCTGAACGTCCGGGTTCTTCACGTTGCCCAGGGCGAGATCGTCGGCCCGCTTCCGCAGGGCTTCGAGCTCCTCCGGCTCCACGACCTTGCCGAGATGCAGGAAGCCGTCCCGGGAATAATCGTTCCATTGCTGCTCTGTCAGCACTCTTGTCTCCTCCATGATCCTTCTCTGCCTTCCCTCGACGGCCTGAGCGGCCTGGACGGCGAGGTCGACCGACCTCTCCATCTGGTTGACGACCCCTCGCCAGTGCGAGGCTTCCGCTTCGCTGGCCTGGCGTTCCAGGATCAGAGCGGAGAGGGCCGCCTCGGCCAGGCGGCCGGCCCGTTCGGCCGGCCAGCCGAGAATGGACCGCGGTGGCTCCTCGGCGGCGCCTCGCGTCCGGCCCAACCGTGCCAGCAGTTGCCGCCAGCGCTGCTCCTCCTGCGTTGCGAGCGGCTCCCGCGCCCGGGCCATCGCCGCGGCGATCTCCTCCCGCTGGCTCCAGAGACGCCGGAAGGCCCGCACCAGGCCGAATCTCTCGGCCTCCGCCGCCGACTGGCACCAGGCCTCCATCCCGAGGTGGGCGAGGGCGCCCTGGAGCTTGATCCGGGTGTAATCGTCACGATAGATCCCTACGCAGGGGACCGCGGCAGCCGTCGCGAAGACCAGGGGATGATACCTGGACGACACCACGGCCGCCGCCCGCTGCGTCACCCAGACGGTCTCCGCGGGCGGCATCACGGGCAACAGCTCGCACTCGGCCCCCTCGTCCCGCAGGAGCCGGGCGAGCGCGGCTCCCGCGCGGCCGTCTTCGTCGCCCAGGCTGCCCAGAGGCCCGACGTGAGGCAGGAAGGCGAGGCGCAGCCGGCTCTCGGCCGCGATCGCGGCGAGCTGCAGGGCCAGGCTGCAGAGCCCTGAGCGGGAGCCCATCGCGGCGAAGGCGGGATCCAGGGTGACGAGCAGGAACGGCTCGTCTGGACAGCCGCGATCCGCGGGCGGATGCCCGGCGAGGAAGAACGCGTCGTCGGGCTGGTAGCTGAGGCGGTCGGCGGGCAGTCCCATCTCCAGTGCCAGCGCCGCCGAGGGGAGCTCCCGGGCTCCCAGCAGGTCCACACCGGCCAAGGCCTTCGCCAGCGCGGAGCGATCCGTGGGGTTGAGCTCGGGGCCGATCGTCTGGCCGCCGGTGACGACGGGCAGGCCTCGCCGCCGGGCCTCGTTGATCCACCAGATCCGCTGGTGCAGGAGCTCGGGCCAGGACGAGGAGAGATTGCCCCCACCGGAAAGGAACAGCCCATCCGCCCCTTCTAGAACGGCCGCGGCGCCCTCTCTCGCCTCGCGGCCGATCACGGTCACGCGGATCTCGGGATCGTGCCGGCGCAGCGCCTCGACGTTCGCCACGAGCATCGCCTCGTCCCCGACATGGAACGGCTCCGGACCGACGTCCGCGACGATGACCAGGGAGAAAGACCGGGAGGAGTACGGCTGTAAGCTCAAGACAGGGCAGTTTATACCAGAGGATGGGGTTACACTCACGCCCGGAATCTCAGACCAGGAGGGAAGCCTCATGAACGACAAGCTGAGCCGCCGTGACCTCATCCGCGCCGGAGCCGCCGCCGGGCTGACCGCGGCGCTGCCGAAGGGGGCGTTCGGGGAGGCCCCGGCCGTGATGACCCCGAAGGGGGTCAAGCCCGTGGTGATCTCGTCCGCCAACGGCAACCATTTCAAGAACGGCGGCGACGTGACCTGCGTCCAGAAGGCGTTCACGATGATCACCCAAGGGTCGGACGTGCTCGACGCCTTGATCGCCGGGGTCAATCTCGTGGAGCTCGACCCGACGGACGACAGCGTCGGCTATGGCGGCCTGCCGAACGCCGAGGGGGTGGTGCAGCTCGACTCCTGCTGCATGCACGGCCCCAGGAAGCGGGCCGGCGGCGTGGCGGCCCTCGAAGGGGTGCGTACACCGTCCCTCGTCGCCAAGGCGGTGATGGACACCACCGATCACCACCTGCTGGAGGGCAAGGGGGCCCAGGAATTCGCCCGCGCCATGGGCTTCAAGATCGAGGACGACCTCAACACCGAGCACTCGCGCCAGCTCTGGCTGGAATGGAAGCGCCGCACCGATCCGTCCCACTATCTCGATCCCAAGGACCGCGCCGAGGCGGGCCTGAAGGCGGCCATGCAGATGGCCCGCGAGGGGCTGATCGATCCCGAGCATCTGTGGGGGACGATCAACTGCGACGGCGTCAACGCCAGGGGGGAGATCTGCGGCGTGACCACCACCAGCGGCCTCTCCTGGAAGATCCCCGGCCGGGTGGGCGACTCGCCGATCCTCGGCGCCGGGCTCTACGTGGACGGCGCGGTGGGGGCCGCCGGCTCGACCGGACGGGGCGAGGCGAACCTCTACAATCTCTGCTCGTTCCTGATCGTCGAGGCGATGCGCCGCGGCGCCCACCCCAAGGACGCCGGCATGGAGGCGCTGAAGCGGGTGGTCTCCAACACCGTCGAGAAAAGGTTGCTGAACGACCGCCGCCAGCCCAACTTCGGGCTCAATTTCTACGTTCTCGACGCGCGCGGCGAATTCGCGGGCGTCTCGATGTATCCGTCGAAATTCGCCGTCTGCGACGAGAGCGGTCCGCGGACGCTGCCGACGGAGGCGCTGTTCGAGGGGAAACCGGAATAGCGTCTCACCCCGGATTTTATCAAAGGCGGCGGCCAAGAAGCCGCTCGGAGGACGAAAATACCAGCCTGCTAAGATCACCGGACATGGAGCTCCGGAGACCGTTCCCCCTCCGTTGGCATCTCGTGCTGCTGGTCGTCGGCACGCTCCTGCCGGTCGTCGCCTTCGGGGCGGCCATGGTCGGCCGTCTCGCGCGGTCGGAACGGGCGGCGGCGGAGCGCCGGCTGACACAGTCGGCGCGGGATCTGGCCGCCGTGGTCGACCGCGAGATGTCGGGCACTTTCCGGGCCCTCTCGGCCCTGGGCCAGTCCGAACGGCTGGACCGCGGCGATCTCGCCGCCTTCCACGAGGAGGCCCGGCGGGTGCTCACCACCCAGCCCACCTGGCTGGTGGTGCTGCTCTTCGCGCCGGACGGCCGCGAGCTCCTCGACAGCTCCCGCCCTCTGGGCTCTCCACTGTTGGGAGCCTCCGAGCCGGTAAGCCTGGAGCGGGTGCTTCGCCTGCGGAAACCGGCGGTGGGGGACCTCGCCCAAGGGCGCCGGAACGGGAACCTGGCCTTTCCGATCCGCGTCCCGATCCTGCGGGGCGGGGAGCTCCGGTACGTGTTGACGGCGGTGCTCACCCCTGAAGCCATCGGGAGCCTCGTCGCCCACGAGCTCACGGGCCCCGAGGAGTGGACGCGCACGGTGGTCGACGGGAAGGGAATTCTCGTGGCCCGCACGCGCGATCCGGAGCGCTTCGTGGGCAAGCTCGGCACGCCGCCGTTCCTCCGCCAGATCCGCCAGGCCCGGGAGGGGCTGTTCCCGGGAACGACCATCGATGGCACGCCGGTCTATACGGCCTTCAACCGCACCCGCCTGTCGGGCTGGACGGCATCGGTCGCGGTGCCACGGAAAGTCCTGGACGGCCCCGTCCGGCGCTCGCTGCTCCTCTTCGCGGGGCTCGGCCTGGCGATGCTCGCGGTCAGCGGGGTGGGCGCGTTCCTCTTCTCGCGGCGCCTCTCCAGGAGCATCGAATCCGCCGCTCTGGCCGCCGGCACGCTCGCCCGTGGAGAGCGGCCGGTCCTCGCGCCGTCCGCCGTGGCGGAGGTGGCCCTCCTCGCCGCCGCGCTGGAGCGCTCCGCGGACCTCCTGCTCGCCCGGGATCAGGCGCTCCAGGAGCACCTCGCCCGCGCCGAGGCCGCCCGCGCCGAGGCCGAGACCGCCAGCCGGGCCAAGGACGAGTTCCTGGCCATGCTCGGCCACGAGCTGCGCAACCCCTTAAGCCCCATCCTCAACGGGGTCTATCTGCTCCGGGAGCTGCTGCCGCCGGAGGAGAGGATCGGGCGCGTGCGGGCGATGATCGAGCGGCAGGTCGCCCACATCACCCGCATGGTGGACGACCTCCTCGAGACCTCGCGCATCACGCGGGGCAAGATCGTCCTGGAGACCCGGATGCTGGACCTGCGGGAGGTCGTCCAGGAAGTCTGCGACGATTTCCGCTTCTCCTTCGAGAAGGCCCGGATCGCCCTGCGCTGCGCGACCCCGGAGGCGCTGGTGTGGATCGACGGCGACAAGACGCGCCTGGCGCAGTGCCTCGGCAACCTCCTGCACAACGCGCTCAAGTTCACTCCGGCGGATGGAACGGTTTTCGTCTCCCTGGCGGTGGACGGCGGGCAGGCGCGCCTGGAGGTCCAGGACGACGGCTGCGGCATCGATCCGGCCCTCCTGCCGGCGCTCTTCCAGCCGTTCGCGCAGGGCCCGCAGGCGCTCGACCGGCGCCAGGGCGGGCTGGGGCTGGGCCTCGCCCTGGTGAGGGGGCTGGTGGAGCTTCACGGCGGCACGGTGGAAGCCTTCAGCGCCGGCTCAGGGGAGGGGACCCGCTTTACCATCCTCCTCCCGCTGGCGGTCCCGCGGGAGGAGCCGGCCCCGGCGAGGAGAGGCCAGGGGGAGGCGATCCCCTCAGCTCCTTGATTTGGTCTTGCCCGGCAGCCCCACCCCTGGCGCCGGGCGCTCCCGCAGCACCTCTCGCCTGAACACGAACAGCTCGGCCGGCCGGCCGCCGGTCTGGGCGTCCTGACGGCCGGTGCCCTCGACCAGGCCGGTGTTCTCGACCAGCCGCCGGAAGTTCTGCTTGTGAAGGCGCACGCCGGCCAGCGCCTCGACCACTCTCTGGAGCTGCAGCAGGGTGAAGGTGGGGGGCAGGAGCTCGAAGACCACCGGCCGGTACTTGAGCTTTCCCCGCAGACGGCCCAGGGCGGTCGCCAGGATGCGCCGGTGGTCGAGCGCCATGGGGCGCCCCGCCAGCAGCTCCGGCACCTCCGGCGGGGCCGGCCGGCGCGCCTCGTAGACGCCGCCGGTCTCGTCGCGGTCCCGCCAGGCCTCCGGCACCAGATAGGCCTCGTAGAGCAGCTCGTAGCGCTCCAGCACCCGCTCGCCGTCCCAGCCGACGCCACCGAGACCGAAGACGATATCCGCCCGCTGCCGCCGCTCCTGCCGCAGGGCGGGCTCGGCGGCGGAGGCCACCCAGGCGTCGAGGGCGGGGGCGATCACGCGGTCGATCACCCCGGGACGGCCCGCGCGCCAGTCCTCCCAGGGGAAGAGCTCGTACCAGTCCCGCCAGCGGGCCTCCCGGTGCACGGTGGCCTCGCGCACCAGCGCCAGATAGGCGACGGAGACCCCCCGCGGCCCCCCCTGCGTCTCGCGCGGATCGCGGTAGCGGTCGCCGAAGGTATAGAGCTGCTCGACGTAGCCGAGCTCCAGGCCGGTCTGCTCGCGCACCCAGCGGCGGAGCCCAAGGTCGAGGGTGCGGTCGGTCTCCGGCTCCAGGGGGCCGAAGGGCAGGGCGTCCTCGCGGCCCGCGGCGCCGCCGGAGCGGGGGACGGTGAGGATGCGGGGGACCTCCTCGGTGACCGCCACGATCACCGCGTTGAGGCCGAGGTTGACCTTCAAGGAGCTCCCACCGCGGCCGGCTCGCTGGCGGAAGACACCGCGGCGGCCACCAGCTCGCGGTCGAAGATCTGGCCGAAATGGCGGGCGCAGACCGCCGCGATCTCGGGGAGCGATGGGGCCTTCCCCATCAGCCGCTCGATCGAGGTCATGCTCACCTGGTGCAGGCCGCAGGGGATGATCCCCGTGAAGTAGGAGAGGTCGGTCGAGACGTTGAGGGCGAAGCCGTGGGTGGTGATCCAGCGCGAGAGGTGGACCCCGATCGAGGCGATCTTGGCCTCCCCGGCCCAGACGCCGATGAAAGCCTGCTCCTCGCCCGGCCGCGCCGCCACACCGTACTCGGCGAGGGTGCGGATGAGGACCTCCTGGAGATCGCGCACGTAGCGCCGGATGTCCCGGCGGTCGGGGCTCAGGTTGACGACGGGATAGCCCACGAGCTGGCCGGGCCCGTGGTAGGTCACCTGGCCGCCGCGGTCGCACTCGGCCACCTCGACCCCCATCGCGGCCAGCCAGCCGGGGCCCGCGAGGACGTCCCCGGCGCTGGCGTTGCGGCCCAGGGTGTAGACGTGGGGGTGCTCCAGCAGCAGGAACCGCTCCGGCCCTTGCCCCCCCTTCAGGGCCGTCCGCGCCGCGTGCTGCATCTCGACCGCCTCCGTGTAGGGGACGCGGCCGAGCCAGGACCAGTGGAGGGGGCGGCGGGGGGCGGGAGTCGGCATGGGGTCATTCTACCGAAACCTCACCCCTATCCCCATTTGTTTCCTGGGATAAGATACCCCGCGCCCGCGGGGAGGGGGATCATGGAGAAGATCGTCACAGCCATTCTCGGAGGGGGGCAAGGGTCCCGTCTCTGGCCTCTGACCCGCGACCGGGCGAAGCCCGCGGTGCCGGTGGGAGGGAAGTTCCGGCTCATCGACATCCCGATCAGCAACAGCCTGCACGCGGGGATCGACCGGATCTTCGTCATCACCCAGTTCAACAGCGCCAGCCTGCACCGCCACATCGCCCAGACCTACCGCTTCAGCGCCTTCAGCAACGGTTTCGTCAACATCCTGGCGGCCGAGCAGACGCTCGAACGGCGCGACTGGTTCCAGGGGACGGCCGACGCCGTGCGCCAGACCCTGCCGCGGCTGCTCGAGCTCGATCCCGAGGAAATTCTGATCCTCTCGGGCGATCAGCTCTACCTGATGGACATCTCGAAGTTCGTGCGCACCCACCGGGAGCGCGGCGCCGACCTGACCATCGCCGTCAAGCCGGTCACCCGCGAGGAGGCCTCCGCGTTCGGCATCCTGCGCCTCGACCCCTCCGGCCGGATCGTCGACTTCGTGGAGAAGCCGAAGGAGGCCGCGCAGCTCGACGCCATCGCGCTCGACGAGCAGACCCGGGCCGCGCTCGGCGTTCCGGTCGCCCCGGAGGAATGCTATCTGGCGAGCATGGGCATCTACATCTTCCGCCCCGAGGTGTTGCGGGAGCTGCTGGTGGGCACCACCACCGTCGACTTCGGCCGCGAGGTGATCCCCCAGGCCCTCCAAAACTACCGGGTCTTCGCCTTCTCCCACGGCGGCTACTGGGCTGACATCGGCACCATCCCGAGCTTCCACCAGGCCAACCTGGAGCTGACGCTGCCGCTGCCGCCGCTCAACCTGTATGATCCGGATCTACGCATTTTCACCCACCCCCGCTTCATGCCGGGGATCAAGGTGAACGACTGCTCGGTTCGCTATTCGATCCTCAACGAGGGGAGCATCCTCTCCGGCAGCCACATCGCCGATTCGATCATCGGCATCCGCTCGGTGGTGCGCCACGGCTCGGTGATCGAACGCTCGATCGTGATGGGCGCCAACACCTGGGAAACCCTGCCCGAGGGAAGCGAGCAGATCCCGGTCGGCATCGGCCGCGACTGCACGGTGCGCAACGCCATCATCGACTTCAACGCCCGCATCGGCGACGGCTGCAAGCTGATCAACGCCGAGGGCGTCCAGCACTTCGACAACGAGAATTATTCGATCCGTGAAGGAATCATCGTCGTCCCCAAGAACGCCGTGATCCCTCCCGGGACCATCATCTGACGCCGTGTCGCCGTTGCGGATCCTCCAGCTCGCCGCCGAGGCCACGCCGTTCGCCAAGACCGGCGGCCTGGGCGACGTCGTCTCCGGGCTCTCCCGCTACCTCGGCCGCGAAGGCCACGACGTGCGGATCTTCCTCCCCTACTATCCGCACCTCGCCCGGGAGGAAGAGCGCTACACGCCGGTCGATTTCATCCGCGACGTGCCGGTGCGGCTCGGGCCCCATCACTTCACTTATACCGCGCGCACGGCGCCGCTCCCCGGCAGCGATGAGGTCAGCGTCTATTTCATCGACTGCCCGGCGCTCTTCGGCCGCGGCGGGATCTATCACGGCGACCGGAATGACTCCCTGCGCTTCGCCCTGCTCACGGTGGCCACCTTCGAATGCGCGCAGCGGATGGGCTGGTCTCCCGACGTGGTCCATTGCCACGACTGGCACACCGCGCTGGCGCCGGTCTATCTAAAGGTTTTCTTCGACTGGGACGAGCTGTTCCGGCGCACGCGCACCCTGCTGACCATTCATAATCTCGGGTTCCAGGGGGTCGTGGATGTCAGCCGGCTGGCCGATCTGGGCCTGGAGCCGCACGCGCACCGGCTCGACCTGTCGCCGGGACACTTCAATTTTATGCGCCACGGCATCCTCTGGTCGGACGCGATCACCGCCGTCAGCCGCACCTACGCCCGGGAGATCCAGACGCCCGAGCAGGGGTTCGGGCTGGACGGCCTGCTGCGCGCCCGGGCCGACCGCCTGGCGGGGATCATCAATGGAGTTGATTATGGAGATTGGAACCCGGCGACCGATCCCAACCTCTTCTATCACTATTCCGCGGAGGACATCCAGGGGAAGCGGAGCTGCAAGCGGGCCCTGCTGCGCGAGATCGGCTTCGACGAGCGGACCGCCGCGCCGGTAGTGGGGATCGTCTCCCGCCTGACCCCGCAAAAAGGTTTCGATCTCTGCTTCGAGGCGCTCCCCCCCTTCCTCGCCCAGCGGGACGTGCGGCTGGTGGGGCTGGGCAGCGGCGAGCCGCGCTACGAGGAATTCTTCCAGTCGCTGGAGCGGCGGTTTCCCGGCAAGGCCTGGTTCTACCGAGGGTACAACGAGAAGCTCGCCCATCAGATCGAGGCGGGGGCGGACATCTTCCTCATGCCC
>JAICSG010000642.1 GCA_025937035.1 Thermoanaerobaculia bacterium
AGGGGCTCGCGGCCAGCAGGAGGACCAGATAGAGGGTCACCATCAGGCCGTCGAGCACCCCGGAGAGGGCGCCCGAGGTGAGGATCTCGCGCACCGTGGCGTTGCTCCCCATCCGCATGATCAGGTCGCCGGCCGAGCGCTGCTGGAAGAACGCGTACGGGAGGTCGACGAGGTGGTCCAGGAAGTCGAGCGTCATCCGGGCGTCCAGATGGGTGCGCATGTAGAGCAGCAGGAAGGAGCGCAGGAGGGACGAGAGGAAGCTGAAGCCCACCAGCGCCGCCATGCCGGCCGCCATCACCCAGAGGAGCTGGACGTCGCCGCGCGGGATCACCCGGTCGACCAGGGAGCCGATCAGCAGCGGCACCGCCAGGGCGAAGAGCTGCACCATCCCCGAGGTGACGACGATCCGCTGGAGGACGCCCGAATGATCGCGCAGCAGCCGGAGGAAGCGGTCCCACTTGCGCGGCTCCCCCTCCTGCGGCTCGAAGTCCTCGCTGGGCTCGAAGGTGAGGGCGACGCCGGTGAACGAGCGGCCGAGCTCCTCGCGGCTGACCTTGCGGCGCCCGCCCGCCGGATCGACCAGTTGGGCGCCGTCCGCCGTCAGGTGCTCGAAGACCAGGAAGTGGTTGAACTGCCAGTGCAGGATCGAGCCCGGCGCGAGGTACTTGAGGTCGTCGACCTCCTCCACCTTCACGCCGCGCCCGCGCAGGCCGAAGACCCGGGCGGCGGAGAGGATCGCCATGGCGTCGGCGCCGTCGCGGCCGAAGCCGGTGATCTTGCGCACGTCGTCGAGCCGCAGGTGCTTGCCGTGGTAGGCCAGCACCATGGTCAGGCTGGCGGCGCCGCAGTCGCTGGCCGTGTTCTGCTGCACGAAGGGCACGCGCTTGCGCCGCCCCGTGAAGGCGAGCTTCTGGAGCGCCGGGAAGCGCCGGTGGAGCGGCTCCTCGGGGGGACGCTGGATCTCGTCCGGCGTCATCTCCGGTCTCTCCGGCATGGGCTCAGGCATCGGCCCCCTCCCGGGTCTCGAAAAAGGCCTTGAGCGCCGGAATCAACGTCACCAGCACGCGCTCGGAACGGATGCGGACCTCGGCCTGCGCGACCATCCCATCATGATAGCCGCGCGTCTTGCCCTCCGCCTCGAAAGTGCTCGACGGCAGGTGCGCCTCGACCTTCACCACCGGACCGGCGAATTGCACGGAGTCGCCCAGCCCCTCGCCCAGGAAGCGCCGCGCCTCGGCGGGCCCCACCACCTCGTCCCCCACCGAGTCGACCGTCAGGTGCTGGTAGGCGTAGCGGTACCCCTGGACCTCCATGCGCAGCGGCATGCCGCGCTTGAGCAGCGGCCGGTACTGGCCCGGCAGGAAGGCGATCACCGTGGGGCGGCTCTCGCCGCGGGCGATCGACAGCAGCGACTGCCCCGGGGAGATGTGCTCCCCCACCCGTACCCGGAGATCGCTCACCACGCCGGCCACCGGGGCCCGCACCTCGCGCTCGGCGAGGTTGGAGCGCGCCAGCTCGCGCTCGGCGCGCAGGGAGATCAGCGCCTGCTGCGCCCCGGCGTCGGCCGGATCGCGCAGCCGGTTGATGAGCTGCAGCTCGAACTCGTGGTCGATGCGGGCCAGCTCGGCCGCCTCGCGGGCGCCGTAGAAGCGCACCAGCAGATGGCCGG
The DNA here is from genome assembly GCA_025937035.1 of Thermoanaerobaculia bacterium. Classification (GTDB taxonomy): domain Bacteria; phylum Acidobacteriota; class Thermoanaerobaculia; order Multivoradales; family UBA5704; genus DATARR01. The sequence continues at coordinate 1,670 of JAICSG010000642.1, forward strand.
CCTCCACCCGCTCTCCCGGGGCGGCGAGCACCTGGCTCACCGTGCCGTCGGCGGTGGCGGTGAGGTCGTTCCGGCCGCCCATGCGCACCACGGCCGGCCCCTCCGCGTAGTCGTGGACCCTGGCGATGAGAGTGAACAGCAGACCGGCCACCAGCACGAAGACCAGCAGGCGGTAGGTCCAGAGCATCCAGCCGGGATCGACCCGCAGCACGTCCCCCTCGCCGCGCAGCCCGACGTTGTGATGCTCGACCGCCTCCTCGCGGAACAGCGCCGCCGCCGGCAGGCCGTCGGACTCCTCGCCGAGCCGGAGCTGGGCGAAGGTGGGCGCCGCCTGCTCGGCCAGCAGGGTGAAGCCCTTGAGGTCCTCATCGTCGAAGGCCCGCTCCTCGGCCCGGCGCACGGCGGCGAGCACGGCCAGGATGCGGCCGTCCGGCCCCAGCACGGGCACCGCCGCGAAGCGCTCGTCCCCGCGGGCCTTGGGGTCGTCCGCGTCGCGGTCGAAGCGGGGATCGCCGCCGATCCGCTCGATGGCGAGCGGCCGGCCGGTGCGCACCACGAAGCTGACCAGCCCCACGGCGGCGCTCTCGCGGCGCTCCTCCTCCAGGTCCGCATCGCGCGGCGGCGCCCAGAGGGTCTCGGTGGAGGGGTCGTAGAGCAGGCAGTAGCCGCGCTCGGCCTGGACCACGTCCTCCACCGCCTCGCCCGCGGCGCGGGCCACCCCTTCGGGCTTCTTCTGGGCCGAGATCGCCTGGGTGGCGGCGAGGAGCCGGCGGGCGAACACGGTCCGCCGGCGCTCGTCGCCGTCGCCTCTCTGGGCGGCGGCGGTCCAGCGGGAGCCGGCGCTCCGCAGCAGGGCCATCAGGTCGACCGCCGGCACCGGCTCCTGGCTGAGGTAGAAGATGCGGTCGCGGTCGATCAATTCCTGGAACAGGGTGGGATCGGGACCGCCGGCGAGGACCAGATTGAGCCGGGTCTCGGCGGCCGGGGCCGACTCCGCCTCCTCCAGCAGCCGCCGGGCCCGGTCGCCCGAGACGGCGGCCCCCAGGGCCAGCACGCCGATGGGCTGCGCCCCCAGGAGGCGCAGGGCCTCCGCCTCGGAGCCTGCCACGAGCAGGTGGAGCTCGGGCCCGAGATGGCGCAGACAGGCCTCGACCGTCTCACTGTCAAAGCCCGCCAGCAGCGCGGTGGGAACCGTCTCTCGAATCTAGAGCCTCCTTGGCGTCAGCAATCCACGGGGCGGACGCTCATAGATTGTACCCCCTCCGTCAACCCTTAGTGGTTTGAAACCAGGAGGTTCGCCGAGGAGATTCCCTAGCGCAGCGTATACACCGACGTCCCCGGGTTGTACGTCCGCCAGTCGAACCAGTAGTCCTTGAGCGCCTGGACCCAGGCCAGCTTCTTGCCCTTGAGGCGGCCGGCGGTGGCCTCGCCGGCGAAGCTCCATTCGCTCCCCGTCTCGGCGTCCACCAGGCGCGGGGGGGCTCCGGGGCGGGCGAAGAGGCTCAAGGGCCGGCCGTCCACCGTGCGCTCGAAGGCGCGCGCCGAGCGGCCGTCCTCCCCCACCACGAGCAGAACAGGGACGCCTCCCACCGCGTCCTGCACGGGGCTCTGCTTCTGGAGCGCCTCCAGGGGGTAGGCCCGGGCGGCGCCGCCGAGCCGGATTCCCACCACCACGTCGCGGGGCTTCAACGGATCGCCCGTCCTCGCCGGGGTCA
>JAICSG010000698.1 GCA_025937035.1 Thermoanaerobaculia bacterium
GAAACAGGCGCCGTGGTTCGAGGTCCTCCCCCGCTCGCCGCTCGAAGGGAACGCGAAAAACCGTTTTCCGATCGAGCGCGACACCGGACGGGTGACCCACCTGCGCTTCAACATCTATCCGGACGGCGGCGTGGCCCGGCTGCGGATTTTCGGCGAGGTGGCCCCGGACTGGCGGCGGCTCACCCGGCACGGCGGCGAGGTGGACCTCGCGGCGGCCGAGAACGGCGGCCTCGTGATCTCCTGCAGCGACATGTTCTTCGGCAACCGCCACAATCTCATCCTCCCCGGGCCGCCGCACGGCATGCACGACGGCTGGGAGACGCGCCGCCGCCGCGGCCCCGGCCACGACTGGGCGATCGTGAAGCTGGGAGCGCGCGGAACGATCCATCGCGTGGAGGTGGACACCTCGCATTTCAAAGGCAATGCCCCCGGCTCCTGCTCGATCGAGGGGTGCGACGAAACGCAGGATTGGAAAGAGATCCTGCCGCTCACCCCCTTGCGGCCGCACACCCTGCACCGGTTCGACGAGATCGCCGCCGCCGGCCCCATCACCCACGCCCGGCTCAACATCTTCCCGGATGGCGGCGTGGCGCGGCTGCGGCTCTTCGGGACCGTGTCCCCTCTCGACCGGCTGAATGCCGTTTCGCCAGCGGAGGTGGAAGCGGAGCTCCTTGTCTGCTGCGGCTCCCACGCCTGGGCGCGCCGGATGGCCGAGGGCCGCCCGTTCCAGAGCGCCACCGATCTAAAACAGAAATCCGATCAGATCTGGCGGAGCCTGGGCCGCGAGGACTGGCTGGAGGCTTTCGCGGCGCACCCGCGCATCGGCGAGAAGGGGAGCCGCTGGTCCGAGGCTGAGCAGGCCGGCGCGCGAGGGGCGGACGCGGAGACCCTGGCGGCGCTGGTCCAGGCGAACCGCGAGTACGAATCCCGTTTCGATCACATTTTCATCGTCTGCGCCACGGGCAAGAGCGCCGAGGAGATGCTCAGGCTACTGCGGGCACGGATGGGCAACGATCCCGAGACCGAGCTCCGCGTCGCCGCCGAGGAGCAGCGGAAGATCACCAACCTGCGGCTGGAGAAGCTCCTCGCATGAGCGGCATCACCACGCACGTCCTGGACACCGCGCGGGGACGGCCGGCGAGCGGCGTGCCCACCCTCCTGGAGATCCGCGAGGATGAGGGCTGGCGGGAGATCGGCCGTGCCGCGACCGATGAGGACGGCCGCGTCCGCCAGCTCCTGCCCGCGGGCACCGCGCTGACGCCGGGGGTCTATCGCCTCACCTTCGGGATCGAAACCTATTTCAGGGACCTGGAGATCGAAGGCTTCTATCCGGAGGCTGCGATCGTCTTCCACGTACGGGACGCCAACCAGCACCATCACGTGCCGCTGCTGCTGAGCCCGTACGGATATTCGACCTATCGGGGGAGCTGAGCATGGCCGCCATATTGATCGAGAACAATTACGGAAAGCAGGCGGTCCGCCTGGTGACCGTCCGCCGCTTTCCGGACCGCCACGAATTGAAGGACGTCACGGTGGGGATCCGTTTCGAGGGGGATTTCGCGGCGGCCTACACGGACGGCGACAACGGCGGCGTGCTCCCCACCGATACCATGAAGAACACCGTCTACGCTTTGGCGGCGGGCCACCCTTTCGATGATATCGAGGACTTTGGGCTCCTGCTGACCGATCACTTTTTGACCCACAATCCGCGGGCCTCGCGGGTGCAAGTCGATCTCGCCGAGCACCCATGGGAGCCGATCGAAACCTGCAGGACCGCTTTCTATCAGCCGGGAGGCGAGCGGCGCACGGCCCAGGTGACGCGCGACCGTGAGGGGGTGAAGGTGGTATCCGGCCTCGAAAATCTGGTGGTGATGAAGACCGCCAAGTCCGCTTTCGAGGGTTTCCCCCGCGACCGCTACACGATGCTCCCCGAGACCTCGGACCGCCTCCTCGCCACGGCCGTCCGCGCCACCTGGCGCTATTCGCGGCCGGACGTCGCCTTCGGGCTCTGGCATCAGGTGCGGCGCGTGCTGCTGGAGAGCTTCGCGGAGCACGACAGCCGCTCCGTCCAGCACACCCTCCACGCCATGGGCGAGGCGGTCGTGCGGACCCTCGACGTCGAGGAGATCCACCTCTCGATGCCCAACCGGCACCACATCCCGGTGGACCTCCGGCCCTTCGGCCTGGAAAACCGCAACGAGATCTTCGTGGCGACGCCGGAGCCGTACGGGTTGATCGAGGGGACGGTGCGGCGGGGCTAACCTCGCCGCCTTTCCAGAATTTTTACGAACGACCGCCCCCGCAGCTCCTCCAGCGTCAGCCCCGATCGCTCCAGGGCCTCCTCTTCCGTGATCGCCCCGCAGTTGATCGCGCGCAGGAAGTAGTTGAGGAGCCCCTGGCCGGTGGCGGCGTCATCGAAGACCTCGCCGACGAGCGTGGCCTGGGCTGCCTTCTGCACGAAATTGTGCAGGCGGTCGGAGGCGGTTTCGAGACCCTCCAGAAAAAAGGCGTAGAGGGCGGCGTAGCGGGTGACGAGCTGCGCCGGATGGAGGTCCCAGCCCTGATAGAAGCCGCCGACGAGGGAGTGCCGCACGTGCTCCGCGTGCAGCCTCCAGGCCCGGTGCACCACGGCGCGATTCTCCGCGGTCTGAGCCGCGGTGAGATCGGACCCGCGGTGCGGCGGCACGGGGAGGACGTTGGTGGCGCCGTCCGAGAGCCAGAGGCCCGTGCCGGCGTAGGCGACCTGCATGCTGTGCTTGGCGAAGTCGCAGACCGGATGGATCATCGACTGGTGCTCCGCCGTGATGTTGCAGGCGGCGGTGTAGTCGTAGGTGCCGAAGTGGGCCGCCACGCAGCGGCCCCGGCCCGCGGCGGGAAGAGACGGCAGACGGAGGATCGACTGCGGGGTCTCGATCATGATCTCCAGCCGCAGCACGCCTTCGGGCAGCCCCAGCGCCGGCTCCAGGAGATCGAAGAGGTCGGCCAGCGCAGCGACCTGCTCCGGGATCGTCACCTTGGGGAGCGTGATCACAAGGTTTTCCGGCAAGCGCCCCCCGGTCTCGCGGACCAGCGTGGTCAGGAAGAGATCGAGCGTGCGGAGGGACCGCGCCTTCAGCTCTTCGGTGAACGGCTTGATCCGGATACCGGTGAACGCGGGCA
>JAICSG010001169.1 GCA_025937035.1 Thermoanaerobaculia bacterium
AGCGCCTCCCGCACGCTCTTTCCACAGGTTGTTATTCCTATATGCCGCAGCGCTCATTAGCTTTTCCTGGCATCTTGATCCACAATTTTCCAATGTCCCGGTAACAATCCATCGGCAGGCTTCGCCAGTGTCTCAGTACCGCGCTACACCGGCTCTCGCGTTCGCCGATCTAGTAGGAGCGGAACGTGAAAGGATCGCCGATGCCCAGTGAGATCCCGATGCTCTGGTTCAACGGTCTCGACGGCCGGAGCGGCGACTATCTGATGCCTCCCGTGCCGCCGCGGCAACTCGCCGACTTCGCCCTCGGCGCCACCACCGACCTGGCGCGCGTCCGCGAGCTTCGGGCCTGGGTGGCGCGCGGCGAGGGCAAGGCGCGGCGGGGCCTCAAGGAGGGCCTCCATCCCGGCAAGCTCGATGAGGCGGGCTGGGGCGTGATCTTTCCCCGCTCGGTGGATGCCGGACCTCTGCGGGAGGCCCTCGCCCCTCTGCTCGACCTCCGGCGGGAGCAGGCTGGAAAAAAGCAGGAGCGTTTCTTCCGCGAATTCGCGGGCGACGACGGCTATCAGGAAGGTGAGAGCAAGGTCGCGTTCCTCGCCCGCCACGGCGCCGGCCCCGGCCCGGCCGATCCGGAAAGGGTGCCCTATTACCTCCTGCTGGTGGGCGATCCGGAGGCGATCCCCTTCTCGTTCCAGTACCAGCTCGACGTGCAGTACGCCGTGGGCCGCCTGTGCTTCGACGACATCGAGGATTACCGCCGCTATGCCGAGAGCGTGGTCGCGGCCGAGACCGGCGGCGGACGGAGCCCGCGGGCCTGCTTCTTCGCTCCGGCCAATCCGGGGGACCCGGTGACCGGATCGCTCAGCGCCCACCTGGCGCAGCCGGTGGCGGACGGCGTGCGGCGCGGCAAGCCCGGATGGAGCGTCGAGACCGTGCTCGGGGAGGAGGCGACCCGCGGCCGTCTCGGCGGCCTGCTCGACGAGGCGCCGGCGCTCCTCTTCGCCGCCTGCCATGGCCTGGGCTTCCCCACCGGCGATCCCGCGCAGAGGGGCCGGCAGGGGGCCCTGGTCTGCCAGGACTGGCCCGGTCCGGGCTCCGGCGCCATCGGCCCCGAGCACTATTTCGCGGCCGAGGACGTGGACGGGGATGCCCGCGTACACGGCCTCGTCGCCTTCTGCTTCGCCTGCTACGGCGCCGGCACGCCGCGTTGGGACGAATTCACCCGCAAAGGCCAGGGAGAGCGCCGGGAGCTCTCGCCCGGGCCCTTCCTGGGGCGCCTGCCGCAAAAGCTGCTCGGCCATCCGCGGGGCGGGGCGCTGGCGGTGGTCGGCCATGTGGACCGGGCGTGGGGCTTCTCCCTCGTCTGGCCCGGCGCCGGGCCGCAGACCGGCGTCTTCGAAAGCGCCCTCCGCCGCCTGCTCGACGGCCAGCCGGTGGGCTGGGCGATGGAATATTTCAACCAACGGTACGCCGAGCTCACCTCCGACCTCGCGGCGGAGATGGAGGCCCTGAGCTTCGGCAAGAAGCTCGACGAGGCGGCGCTCGCCGACCTCTGGACCGCCAGCCACGACGCCCGCAACTACACGATCATCGGCGATCCCGCGGTGCGGATCGCCGTCTCACCCCAGAGCGAGGCAAACCATGAAAACTGATCGATCGTCCGTCACCCGGGCCGCCGCGGTCTTGCTGGTTGGCCTCTTGCTCGTG
>JAICSG010000764.1 GCA_025937035.1 Thermoanaerobaculia bacterium
ATCTCATCGTCCTGTTCGTCCTGAGGACAGGCATCCCCGTGGGAGTCGCGTCTCCCGCCATGAATCCGCAAGGTGGCCACGATCTCGCCGAATTGCGCCGCCTCTGGGATGAAAACAAGGCGTGGCTGCTGGCTTGCATCGATCATCTGGGTCCCCAGGGGATCCACAAAGCGGTGCTGAAGCACCCCATCGCCGGACCGATCAGTATCCCGCAAGCGGTCGTCATGAGCCGGATCCACCTAGAACGGCATATCGGGCAGATCCGGAGGCTTCAGAAGCTCCTGGCCTGAGCGCCTCCGGATCGCCCTCCCGTCAAATACCGCGCGGATAGGGGAAGGCCGTCGCGGCGGCCGCGTTCGGATCGAAGTAGCTCCGGATGGCCCGCTCGGCCATGCCGAAGCCGAAGTTGATCAGCCGCTCCTGGAGATCGCCGGGCATGGCTTTGAGCCGGGTCGGAGTCCTGGCGAGCTCGTTGGCCTTGTCCCCGGGAAGGGAGAGCTGGCCCTTCGTCGGGTAGTCGTCCGGGACCGTCCACATCCCCCAATAGGTGCCGGTCCGTACGCCCGCCTGGAACGCCGAGACCACCTGCCGCTTCCTCAGGCTGCGCACCTGGTTGTCGATCACCGAGTTGATCCGGAGGCTGTGGGACGCCCAGTCCGCCTTGGGATTCTCCTCCGGCTGCATCTTCCCCCCGGCGTCGCTGACCAGGATCGTCTTGCAGCGCTTCCAGGCGGTCTCGATCCCCATGTTGTCATACACCCCGCCGTCGGTGAGCACCGCCTCGGTGGTGTATGGCGGCTTGTGCAGGGGTCCGGGGCTCTGGGAAAAGTCGCCAGGATTGAATTTGATCCGCGCCGGCGACAGCACCGGCGGAAACGCCGACGATGCGGCGACGGCCTGGGCCAGGCTCGTCGTGGGATTAGGATAGATCCCCACCTGCCAGTCGGCGATGTAGCGTTTGGAGAAGCGCATCAGCGATCCGGTCTGGACATTGGTGGCATTGATCACGAATCGCGGCTCGTCCGGGAGATCCTGGAGCGTGTGATCGTCGAAGAGCACCTCTTTATACGATTCGATCACATGGTCGTTCACCGAGCCGGCACCAAAGATGCCTTTCAGCACCGCCCCTTCATCGATCGTGGTGCCGGCCATCTTCCGCAGGGGTCCGACCACATGCTGCTGGAATTCCCCATCGGCTCCGGTCAGCTTCGACCAGGCGAGACCCAGTACGCCGGCCGTGATCGATCCGCCGGACACGCTGGAGATCCTCGCCAGCTTCTTCAGATAGCCCGATTGGTTGAGGTACCACAGCGTGCCGAGATGGAAGAGCATCGCGCGATAGCCACCGCCGGACATACAGAGAGCGATGCAATCCTCGAGCTTCTCTTCCACGGGGCTGGAGCTGGAAATCAGCGGAACTTCACCTGGCTGATCAGGGCTCGGCAAGGCAGCCTCCTTTCCTCGATGATGCTAAAGTATAAGGCGCCCGAAGGAGAGAGTCAAAGCTGCTCTCGAGGAGCACTGGAGAGCGCTTGTCGAGCAGGAAGCGTAGAATGTTTGGATCTGAAAGGAGTCACAGATGAAGAGAGCCCAGAAGCCAGCCCCCCAGAAAGCCATGGCCGTTCAGGAGAAGGACCTGCGTCTCACGATGGGCGGAGCCGATGCGTATCAGCACGTCGACAATCCCGGGCAGACTCCAATGAAGGACGGGAATCCTTAGCTCCTGGCCAGGCTTTCACAGGAGCCTCTTCTCATAGCACCGGCTGAGCGGGTCCTCCCGATAGGGTGGAAACGGGGGAATCCGCTGAAATCCCCAGCGCTCGTAGAGGCCGATCGCCTCGCTCTGATGAATGCCGGTTTCCAATCGCAATAGTGAGATGCCGTGGTGGCGGGCATGCTCGGCGAGGTGGTCCAGCATCAGCTTGCCGAAGCCCCGGCCGCGGACCCGCGGGCGCACGTACATGCGCTTGAGCTCTCCGTACTCCGTGCCGAAGAGCTTGATGCCGCCGCAGGCGGCGGGGGTCCCTTCAGCGCGCAGGAGGAAGAAGGCCACCTCTTCCCGGAGGAGCTTCTCGACGCTGAAGCCGTGCCGGCTCTCCGCCGGGTAGCGCGACGCGAGGTGGGTCTCGAGCTCCTCGATCAGCGCGACGGCGTCGGGCGTGTCGGGGCGTTCGGGGGCGATGATGGGGGACATCGATCGATTCCTCAGATCTCCGCTTCACCTTCCAGGTAGAAGACGCACGCGCCTTCCAATTCGACGCGATCGCCGTTCAGCCGGCAGACGATCTCGCCGCCGCGTTGTGAGGCCTGGAAGGCGCGGAGCTCGGTCTTGCCCAGCCGGCGGGCCCAGAAGGGTGTCAAAGCACAGTGCGCGCCGCCGGTCACGGGATCTTCCGGGATGCCTTTGGCCGGAGCGAAGTAGCGGCTGACGAAGTCATGGGTTCCGTCCCCGGGCGCGGTCACGATGACCCCGTGGCGGTCCAGGCGGGCGATCGCGGCGATGTCGGGAGCCAGCTCACGGACCGCTGGCGCGCTCTCCAGCAGCGCCAGGTAGTTGAAGGGATCGGCCCACACTTCGATCGGGACGGCTCCCAGCGCGTCGGCCAGCCCGGGTGGCGCCGGGACCGGCTGCGAGGGTCGCGCGGGGAAGTCCATGAGATAACCGGTGGCCGTCCGCGTCACCGTCAGGGGTCCACTCGCCGAGTGAAAGACCACTCTGCTCCGTCCAGGCTCGAGCCGCTCCATCACCACGGCCGCGCTGGCGAGCGTGGCGTGGCCGCAGAGCGGCACCTCGGTGGTCGTCGTGAACCATCGGAGGCGATTATCGCCGCCAGCGCCGCCGTCAGGGACCAGAAAGGCCGTCTCCGCGAGGTTGTTCTCGGCCGCCAGAGCCTGCAGCAGGCCGTCTTCCGGAAAGCGATC
>JAICSG010000018.1 GCA_025937035.1 Thermoanaerobaculia bacterium
CTGCGACGCCGAGCGCATCGGCCACGGCGTGCGGGCGGTCGAGGACCCCACGCTGGTGGAGGAGCTGCGGGCGGCCCAGATCCCCCTGGAGGTCTGCCCGACCTCCAACGTCTGCCTGGGCGTGGCCCCGGACCTGGCCGAGCACCCGTTCAACCAGCTCTACCGGTCGGGGCTGGCACTGTCGGTCAATTCGGATGACCCCGCCTTCTTTAACACCAATCTGACGATGGAGTACCTGCGTCTGCACCAGACTTTCGGCTACACCCCGGCGGAGCTCGCCGGGCTCTCCCTGGCGGCCCTGCGACAGTCTTTCCTGCCCGAGCCGGAGCGGCTGACCCTGGAAGAGAGCTTCCGCCATCAGCTCGACGCCCTGGGGCGGGAGCTGTTCGGCGCGCCGATCGAGCCGCCGGTGAGCTGACGTGACCGGCCGCCCCCGGCGGACGATCCGCCGGGGTTGATGGGACCTTCGCCGCCCCCGGCGGATCAATTTTTTACCCCGGCGGGTCTCTCGCCGGGGCAAAAAGCTCGTCCGCCACCCCCGGCGAGCAACCTGCCGGGGTAAAAAGTTGGTCCGCCACCTCCGGCGAAGGAGCCGCCGGAGTAAAAAGTTGGTCTGCCGGGGGCGGCGAAGGACCTGCCGGGCCCGGTGGACGATTCGCCGTCCCCGGCGGAGAAGCCCCTTCTAGTCGTTCGGCAGCACCCAGACCTCCATCCCCATCTGGCGGGCGAGATGGAGGAGGTGCTCGACCTTCTGGAGCCATTCGAGGAGCCCCCGCCACCCGAGCTCCTCGCCGAGCCGGATGTCGTCGGTCCCCTCGAGCCCGACCCAGGCCGGGGGCTCGGGGACCTCCCGCCGGCGGGCCCGCGCCGCCAGCTCCGTCACCTCCCGCTCCAGCATCTCCCGCACCTCGGCGTCGATGAACGTCTCCTCGACGGGATTGAGCCCCCGCATCCCCTGGAACACGGGGAACCCCTTGAGCCCGGAGAGATAGGCCACGAGCTCGTCGTCGAGGATCACGAACGTCTCCTGGAGGGGGTTGCCGTCCTCGTCGGCCATGAGGAGAGTCCACGACATGGGGGAAGCATATCGTGTTCTGGGGAATTGACAGATCCAGTGAGGAAGCATATGGTGGCTGGCGGAGTTTTCTTATAGCTTGAGAGCACCCCAGGTCGGATTCCAGACTTTCCGATGTCGCACCCTCTCGGAGCCCCCGGCGGCGGGCGTGAGCGTCCTCGTGACCTTTCGTCTGCCGTGACCCCTCCCTTGGTGGACCAAGATCCAACCCCCCGTCTGATCGAGAACCTCCAGAAGGGTATCGATGTCGACGAGAGCTCCCGGAAGCTCTTCGAGCTGCACTCCAGAAAAGTCATCAGCTTCTTCCGGCGCCGTGGATTTTCCACTGAAGATAGCCGCGATCTCACCCAAGATGTTTTTGCCCGGGTCTTTAATGCTATAGACACCTTTCGACGCGAATCGCGATTCGAGAGGTGGTTGTTCGAGATCGCCCTGAATGTTTATCGGAACAAGCTCCGGAGCCTGGGAGCCGAGAAAAGGGATGGGGTAGAGGTACCCATCGACGTTCCTTTAAACGATGAGGGCATTCCTGGAGCCGCGATGGAGCCGGTCTCGGAGGAGACGAACGCTCTGGACTCGATGGTCGAACGGGAACGGCGGGCGAAGCTGGTGGCCGCGCTGAAAGAGCTCCCGCCTCAGATGCGAGCCTGCTGTGAGCTGCGTTATGTCCAGGGGCTCAAATACCATGAGATCGCGACGGCGATGAAGATCTCGATCGAGACCGTCAAGGCGCACCTGCATCAGGCCCGCAAGCGGCTCATTGAAAAGCTTGGTGAGAAATAGAGGAAGACATTGAGCGACGAGACCTCAGATCTGGACGAGATGCTCGGTTTCTTGGGCGAGGAGGGGCGCGATCTGCGCGATCCGGAAGAGCATCCCAGCCCGGAGGTCCTGACCGCCTATCAGGCGAACGAGCTGTCCCAGGAGGAGGATGAGCGGATCCAGAGTCACCTCGCCCAATGCCGCCACTGCACGGAGATGCTCCTGGAGCTCGAGGAGTTTCTCCGGCCAGACGATGTCGAGGCCGCGCCCGCGGCGGATTTCGAAATGGCGGCGGACTGGCGGAAGCTGCGGTCGCGGATGCGAGGCCGGAAGCGCCGGGTCATGTACGCCATGGCCGCCGTCCTCCTTCTGGCGGTGGCCGGGCTCTCCATCTACGCCTTGTCCCGGGAGCCGGAAAAAAGATTCAAGACGTTGGAGGCTCGCGGCAGCACTCGCGGCCCGGCGGAAGCCATCGCCGTCGTCGAGCTCCCGGTGACGCTCGTGCTGAAATCCTCCGCCGAGAGCTCCTACCCTGAGTATCGGGCCGAGTTACTGGACGATCATGGTCGTTTGCTTCGCGAGCTCCCCCATCTTCAGGGGAGCCAATCCTTCGAGGTGGAGATTCCCTTGGGTCGCGGGAACCTGAAGCCCGGCAAATATCGCGTTAGGTTGCTGGGGGTAACGGATCGGGGGGCCGATCCGGCCGGTGAGTACGTCTTCAAGGTAAAGAGCTGACCAGCGTCTCGGGCACAAGAAGGGTAGAATAAAGCCTCTGTATCCAATCTAGGCATCTGGCGTCTCGTGGGGGCCCTGGCGGGGCGAACCGGCGATCTTTTGTCTTCAGGGAAGGGGAATCTCGATGCGGAGTACCAGGGCTCGGGTCCTGCTGTGCCTCGCTTTCTTGGTTGTCGGCGGCCTGGGGCTGGCCTGGCAATCTGTGCCCCCAAAGCCTGAAGCGCCGGCGAGCTCTCCGGCGGCGCCCACTACTTCCATCCCGCCTGCCAGCAAGGCTCCAGCCGCGCGTCGGATCGAGACATGCCGGTTGAGACGCGGGAAGCGCCGCGCACGGAGACTTCCCCCTGGCGTCGTTCACTCCTATAGCTTCCATTTGCGGCCGGGGGAATTCCTGCGCCTGATCCTCGATCAGAAGACGGTCGACATCGTAGTGAACGTATTCGATCCTTTGAATGACAAAATACTCAGGGTCGATGCGCTCGGTTCCGTGGGGCCTGAAGACGTCCCCTTTGTCGCGGAATCCAAGGGGGCTTATCGAGTTCAGGTCCTCTCCGATTCCAGTGGTATCTATATTCCTGGCATCGTGGCTCGCCGGGCGGCAACACCGAGGGACTGGGCGCACGCGGCGGCCGCCCGGGCCTATTACCGCGCGGAGGAGGCGAGGAAATCCAAGGTACCGCTACCGTCCGAGGAAATCGAGAATGATTATCTGGCTGCTGCCCAAATGGCTAAGGACGCTGGCGACAGCTCCCGCCGCGCGGATGCCTTTTATCGGCTATGCAAGATTCAATGCGATCAGCGCCGGTGGCGCGATTGCCGTGACTCCTGTCTTCGCGGGTTGGCGCTTTACGAGGATGAGAAGAATTATGAGCAGGAATCCTTGGCAAATATTCAGCTAGGTACGGCCCTCAATCAACTGGGAGACCAAGAAGGTGCTTTCGCAGCTTACTCTCGTGCCGTCGAAATTGCGCGGAGGTCCTCCAGTGGGGCCGCAGAAGCAAAAGCCGCGCTAACTCTCGGGCTGCTGGAGTTGGACATGGGCGATATCGAGCCCGCGTTGAGAAACTTTGATCGTGCATGGGAATTGAGTTGGCGGTTGGGGGATCTTGAAGGTAAGGCGAAAGCCCTCAACGCGCGAGGACGCGTATACACAATCCTGGGGGAAGTCGATAAAGCCTTGGATAGCCATGGGGCTGCCCTGAAGTTGCTTGATGGTAAGAACGATGGTCTGGTTGCTTCGACTCTCGTGCACATTGCCGATGCCTACCGAGAGGTCGACAGCCCTGTCATTGCGATAGAACGCTATCTTCAAGGCATAGCTTTGTACCGCAAGGTCAATGATCTGGACGGCGAAGCGAGAGCCCTCAATAACCTTGGGCTCGCCTATTACCGCTCCAGGCAATATGCTGACGCCCGCGATGCCTACATTCAGGCGCTCAAAATTTTTCATGATGAGGGGGCTGTGGCGGATGAAGCGAATGGTTGGATCAACGTAGGTTGGTTGGATATTTCGCTAGACCAGCTTCCTCAAGCATTTAGATCATTTGAGACCGGCCTTTCCATCAGCCACCACTCAGGCCGCCGGTTTTCCGAGGCCTCCGCCTACTACGGAATGGCATGGGCGGAGCATCAGCGCCACAATCTGCGCGCGGCGCAAAGGAATGTCCGGCAGGCTATCAGTATCTTGGAGTCGATTCGGAGCGAGGCTGAGCAACCTGATTTTCGCCGCTCGCTTTTGGCGGGCCGGCACAACTTCTACGAATTTCTGGTTGATCGATTGATGGATCAACACCGCATCCAGCCCGCGGGGGGCCATGATGCCGAAGCCTTCGAGGCGAGCGAAGGGGCCCGCGGACGTACGTTGCTGGAGAGCCTCGGCGAGGAGCCCACCCCGCCAGCGTTGTCGTTGGCCGAGATTCAGCGCCAGGTTCTGGATAAGGATACGATCCTCCTCGAGTATCACCTGGGAGAGGAGCGAAGCGATCTCTGGGTCGTGTCGCCCGATTCCTACTCGAGCTATGAGCTCCCGGGACGCTCCGAAATCGAGCCTCTGGCCAGAGAAGTATACAACCTCTTGAAAATCAGTCATAGGAGGGAAGCTCTGGCCATGGCGGTGCGCAAAGCCCGCGAGCTCGCGAAGATCCTGCTGGGGCCAGTGGTCAGCCGCTTGGGAGACAAACGGCTCCTGATCGTCGTGCCTCCCTCGCTGCAAGACATACCCTTCGCGGCATTGCCGGATCCGAGCGAGAGGACACCGGAGGACGCGGAGACCTCATGGCCGGTCCCCTTGATATTGCGACATGAGATCGTCAACGCGCCATCCGCTTCGGTGATCGCCGCACTGAGAAACCGGCGCTCTGGAAGAAAGGCTGCGCGTCACTTGCTTGCCATCCTTGCCGACCCTGTCTATGAGTGGTTGGATGCGCGGCTGAGAAATACGGTGTTTCCGTATCGCTCAGAGCCCCCCGGCTCTGATCCCCTCGTTGGTCGTTTCAAGCGCCTCCAGTATTCGCGTCGAGAGGCGGAAGGCATCGAGAGAGCTGTGGGTGGACGAGATGTCTTGAAGCTTCTGGGTTTCAATGCGAGCCGAGAACGGTTCTTGAGAGGAGACCTCAAGGCTTACAAGTACATACAGATTTCGGCTCACGGGTATTCGAGCCAAGACCACCCGGACCCCTCGATCGTGCTTTCCGCCTATGATGCCAACGGGCGGAGGCTCGACCCTTATCTGCGGGCGAAGGACATTCAAAAGCTTGGCCTTTCGGCCGACCTGGTCGTGCTGAGCGCTTGCGGGAGCGGGCTCGGGCAGAAGGTCCGCGGAGAAGGCATCGTCGGCTTGTCGCAGGCTTTCCTTTCGGGCGGGGCTTCTGGAGTCCTGGTCAGCATCTGGAATGTCGATGACCTCGCCACGTCTGAGATCATGCCGCTTTTTTACGAGAATCTCCTGAAGAGAGGAAAGAACCCTTCCGCGGCATTCAGAGATGCCCAGATCTCCATGTGGCGACAGCAGCGATGGAACGCACCCTCGCACTGGGCAGGCTTCGTCCACCAGGGCGAGTGGAGATAAGTCTCCGCCTCGCCGTTCTTTCCTTTCTGGTACCTAAACAACAGCTTGCGGAGAGTGTCTCCTCTCGGCAGATACCCAGAGAGCCCGAGTTGCTCTCGCCTCGATCAACACTCTCAGGCAAGGAGAACGGTATGGCAGAAGCATCTGTTCACAGTCACGAGAGACACGGAAGGGAGACTCATCCACGGCGTCCGGACGACGACAACGGGCGAGAGACTGGAGACGTAACCGACGTGTCCACCAACGGTACCGATACGAACTACAAGAATCCTCCCGACCGGGGCTGTGACGACTCCACGTCGGAGTCTTGAGCGAGCCTCGGCCAGGTTACACCTGTCACCGGGCCGGCTGTCAAGCCGGCCCACTTCTTAGATGGAGGTACGATGCGTGAAGCAATGGGCACGTCTTCTATTTTCTTGTGTCCTTTGTGTGTGGATCGCCTGCTCCCCCGCGGCCCGTTCAAGGGATTCCTTTGATCAGATCTGCAGGAAGGTGGAAGGGAAGACCGCCGCGGAGGTCAAGGATTTACTGGGGGCTCCCGATTACCAGAAGCAGAGCGATCTTGGAGATGAGAAATGGCTCTGGTGGAATTACACTGTTTTGGATGGGGATAGCTACGCGCCGGAAATTCGTGGCCAGGTCGTTCACTTGGAGATCACCTTCTCCAATCCGCAAGAGGGCTCGGAATCTTCTCGTCCCCGTTCGCAGTGGCGCGTGCGGGAGCCTTTCGGTGTGAGCTATCTGATCCCCGATCGGTGGCCAAGGCGAATGTCTCCAGCATCAATCTGATCCTCGACCAGGGACGGCCAGGCCGGCCGTCCCTTCACCTCTCCTCTCAGGACCTATACGATGGGCCGTGATGTCCGTCCGCGGCCGCTACGCTCCGTCCCCGACCGGGATGATTCACGTGGGCAACGCCCGCACGGCGCTGGCGGCGTGGCTCTCCGCGCGGAGCCGGGGCGGCGCTTTCGTCTGGCGGCTGGAGGACCTCGACCTGCCCCGCGTGGTCCCTGGTATGGCCGAAGCCCAAATGGAGGATCTCTCCTGGCTCGGCCTCGACTGGGACGAGGGGCCGGACGTAGGAGGCCCCTTCGCTCCCTATGCCCAGTCCCAGCGGTCCGCGATCTATGAGGAGGCGCTGCGCCGGCTCGCCGCGGCGGGCCGCCTCTTCCCCTGCCGCCTCTCGCGCAAAGATCTCCAGGCCATGGCCTCGGCCCCCCATGGCGCAGAGGAGGCGCCATATCCGGCCTCCCTGCGCCCCCGCGGCTTGGCTCCCGGCTGGTTCGAGGAGATCCGGGACGCGGCGATCCGCTTCCGGGTGGACGAGCGGCCGGTATCGTTCGTGGACCGCGTCCAGGGGCCGATCACCGAGCGGGTGGACCTCGCGGTGGGGGACTTCGTGCTCAAGCGGCGGGACGGCCTCTGGGCCTATCAGCTCGCCGTGGTGGTGGACGACCTGGCGATGGAGATCGACGACGTGGTCCGCGGCGCCGACCTTCTGGCCTCGACGGCCCGGCAGATCCAGCTCATCGAGGCCCTCGGCGGCCGGCCCCCCGCCTACGCTCACGTGCCGCTGATGGTCAACGCGAGGGGGGAGAAGCTCTCCAAGCGGGATCAGGGGCTCACCCTGCGCTCCCTGCGCGAGGCGGGGGTGGCACCCGGGGCGGTCGTGGGCTATCTCGCCTTCTCGCTGGGCCTGCTCGACCGCCCCGAGCCCTGCCGGCCGGCCGATCTAGTCCCCACGTTCGCCTGGGAGAGGATCGGCCGCGCCGACTGGGTGCTGCCGGAGGATCTGGCAGGGGAGTTGCGAAGGTAGGGTCCGAGGAGATGGACGAGACCACCATCGAGATCCGCGAGTACGAGCCCAGGGACCGCGCGGCGGTGCGGGAGATCTGCCGCTCGACCGCCTATGGCGGGGCGGAGGAGGCGCTGGTCGATCCCCATCTCTTCGTGGACCTCATGATCCGCGCCTACACCGATTTCGCGGCCGGCGGCGTCTGGGTGGCCGAGCGGAGGGGGGATGTGGTGGGCTACCTGGCGGGCGGCTTCGACGAGCGGCGGCTGCAACGGGTCCAGGCCTGGCGGGTGATTCCAGGGGCCGTGACGCGCGCTCTCGGCCGCGGGCTGCTCTGGCGGGGGAGCCTCTGGCGCCTGCTCGCGGACCTCCCCGGCTTCGTGGCCGAAGGGCGAAAGGCGAGGGAGCCGGACGAGGAGCGATATCCCGGCCACCTGCACGTGAACCTCCTCCCCGAGTCGCGCGGCCGGGCCGTGGGGAGGCGCTTGGTGGAGCAGTTCCTGGACGAGGCGCGCCGCCGCGAGCTTTCCGGCGTGCGGGCGGTGGTCTATGAGACCAACCACAAGGCCCGCCGCTTCTTCGAGCGGCTCGGCTTCCGCCCCATCGGCCGGCGCCCCGCCTTCAAGCCCCCTCCCAAGGAGGGCGGGCGGGAGTGGAAGATCGTCTATGGGAAAGAGCTCTAAGCTTTTCGGGCTCGCCGTCCTGATCGCGGTTTGCGGTCTGGCGGCCGCGGCGATTTACGGCTGGCGTCACCGCAATACTCCGCAAGAGGGGCCGCTCCTCGATCCCCCAGCCAAGGGGGACCGGGTGCTGATCGTGGCCCCGCACATCGACGACGAGGCGATCGCGGCGGCCGGCTACGCCGCGGCCGGTCTGCGGCACGGGGCGGAGGTGTCGGTCGTCTACGTCACCTCGGGGGACTGCAACCGCACCTCGGCCGAGATCATGGACTTCACCCTGCGGCCGGGCGAGCGGGACTACCTGGCCGAGGGGAAGCGCCGCATCCAGGAGGCGATCGCGGCGATGGCGGTGCTCGGGGTGCCGCGCGGCCATCTCTATTTCCTCGGCTATCCCGACCGGGGCATCCGGCCGATGCTGGAGAATCCGGGGAAGGTGATCCGCTCGCCCGGCACCGGCCGCACCGCCGTGCCGTACGAGGAGGCGCTCTCGCCCGGCGCCGAATACCGGCTGGAGAACTTGGAGAAGGACCTGCGGACGGTGCTCGATCAGACCCAGCCCACGATCGTGCTCTCCCCCGTGCTCTTCGACGCCCATCCCGACCACAGCGCCACCGGCCGCCTCACCCGGCGGCTGTTGCGGCACATCCTCCTCGGGCCACAACACCTGGGCTATCTGGTGCACGCCCGCCACTTCCCCTCGCCGTTCCGGAGGGCGCCGCGGCTCCCGCTGCTCCCGCCCGACCGCTTCGCCGGCGCCCACTGGCTCCTGTTCCCCATGGCGCCCGCGGACGAGATCGCCAAGCTGAAAGTGCTCCGGGCCTACCGGAGCCAGCGGCGGGATCCGTACCTCTTCCTGCTCATGGATGCCTTCATCCGCCGCAACGAGCTGTTCGCGCGGATGTAGAATCTCCCGTCCGTCGATTTTCGTCAGGAGATCCCATGAAGAGAGCCTCGATCGTCATCCTCGCCCTGCTCGCCCTCTGCCAGGCCGCCGGGGCTGCCAAGACCACTGCTCCCAAGGGGTCGGCCCAGGGGGATCTGATCCCCAAGGCCAAGGCCTTCTTCCAGCACTACGTCGAGCTGGAGCACGCCTTCGATCCCTCGATCGCCGACCTGTATTCGAACGACGCGGTGATCAAGAACACCCAGTACCGGGCGGACGGCAAGGTCGTCCCGCTGACCAAGCCGGTCGACAAGTACAAGCAGGTCCTGCGGGACTACATGAAGACCAAGGCCCGCCAGATCGGCGACATCAGCAACTACTCCAACGACACCTACGCCGTGGAGGGGAGCAACCGGGTGCGCATCAAGGTCACCCGCTACTCGTCGATCGAGAAGGTCTCGAGCCCCGTCTCGATGCTGGTCGGTCCGGACGCGACGGGCAAGTGGCTCATCTACGAGGAGCTCAGCGAGTCGCACCAGAAGCGCTGATGGCGCCGGTCCTCAAGACTCCCCGCCTCGCCCTGCGCGAGATGTCGCCCGGCGATCTCGACTTCGTCGCCGCGATGCTCGGCCATCCGGAGGTGATGCGCTTCTATCCCAAGGTCTATTCGCGGGAGGAGGCGGGGGCGTGGCTCGACCGCCAGCGCGAGCGCTATGCCCGGGATGGGCACGGCCTCTGGCTGGTCGAGGACCGCGCCACGGGGGAGCCAGTGGGGCAGGTGGGGCTGATGACGCAGCTCGTCGACGGGGTGAAGGAGCCCGAGATCGGCTACCTGATCCACCGCCCCTTCTGGCGCCGGGGATTGGCGAGCGAGGCCGCGCTGGGGGTCCGGACCTGGGCCTTCGACACCTTGGGCCACCCGCGCGTCATCTCGCTGATCCGCCCCGAGAACCTCCCCTCCCAGGGGGTGGCCCGGAAGCTGGGCATGACGCCGGAGAAGCGCACCCAGTTTCATGAGCTGGAGCACATTGTGTTTTCGGTGAAGCGCCCTATCCCGGCTTGACCGCCTCCTCCAGCCGCTCCCGGGCCTCCTCGCGGAGGCCGGGCTCCTCCTTGCGGCTGAGCGCCTCGACCCGGCTCCGCAGGGCCGCCACGGCCTCCTTCTCCTCGATCCCGCTCAGGGGGAATTCGTCCATCCGCACCTCGACCGGCGGCGCCGCGCCCAGGCTTTCGGCGGTGTTGCGGACGACGGTGGTCCAGTTCCAATTCTTGAGGACGGAGCCGGGGAGCATCGCCAGGGCATCGGGCAGGCTCGCGGGCCGGTCGCAGGTCTCCACCTCGAAGCGGAGGTCGTCCCCGGGCGCGCCCACGAAGCGGAAGGTCACCGAGCCCTCCAGTGGATGCCCGGCCACGGTCACGAAGGTCATGGAGGTGTTGGTGACCTCGGCCACCCGCACCTGGACGTTGCCGCGCAAGGGGAGGTTGAGGGTGAGGGTTCCCCCCGTCTCCAGCCGGGGCGGGGCCGCGGGCTCGCCGGCGTCGCCCATCGTGCTCTCCGGCACCAGCTCGAAGAAGCGGCGGCGGAATTCGGTGAAGAGGTCGGCGGGAGAGCGCCGGACCCCGGTCAGCCGGGCGTGGAAGATCCGGCGGGTCAACGTTCCGGTCCCCTCCTCCGCGGGGAGTTGCTCGGGCTGGGTGGTGGCGAGGCGCTGGAGGCCCTCGTCGAGCGGGGTCGGCCGCACGCCGAGGATCTCGGTGAGGGCGTTGACCTCGCCGGGGCGGATGACGTTCCCCTCCCGCAGCATGGCCAGCTTGTTGTCGTCGATCGGCAGACGCACGCCGAGCAGCGAGGCGGCCTGGGCGCCCAGCGAGGCGAGGACGGAGGGCACGGGGACGCGTACCGGATCGCGGCCGGTCAGGCGGGCCAGCCGGTCGAGGAGATCCTGCAGGGTGGTGACCTCGGGGCCGGCCAGCAGGAGCACCTGGTGGTCGAGATCGCGGCGGGTGACGGCCAGGGCCAGGGCCGCGCCGAGGTCCTCGGAATAGACCGGCTGGAACGGCTGATCGCCGGCGTCGATCACCGGCGCGGCCGGGGAGGAGCGCACCACCTGGAGGAGGAAGGAGACGACCTCGTCCCCGGGACCGTAGACGTTGCCCGGCCGGCAGATCAGCCACTCGCCGGGATAGGCTTCGATCAGCCCCTCGGCCCGCAGCTTGGAGGCGTGGTAGTCCGATCCGCCGCGCTCGGCGCCCAGCGAGGAGACGTAGACGAACCGTTTCACCCCCGCACGCTCCCCCTCCTGGAGGAGGTTGGCGGTGCCGTGGACGTTGACGTTCTCGAAGGTCAGCTCCGGTGGGAGCTCCTCGGCGATGCCGGCGATGTGGAGGATGGCGTCGCACCCTTCCGCCGCGCCCGTGACCTCGTCGGACGAAGAGACGCTCCCCTCCCGCGTCTCGACCTCCCCCCGCCAGCGCGCCGCGTCCTCCGCGGCGTGCCGCGAGAAGAGGCGCACCGAATTTCCGCCGGCCAGCAGCGCGCGCACCGCGGCGGTGCCGATGACTCCCGTTCCTCCCGTGACCAAAACTTTCATGGATGATCTCCTTGGTTGGATTTGAGGGCAGCCGTCGCCGCGTAATAGCCGCACATGCCGTGCACCCCTCCCGAGGGGGGCGTGCTGGACGAGCAGATGTAGACCCGCGGATCGGGCGTCGAGTAGGGGACCAGGCGGGCCACCGGACGGGTGAAGAGCTGGGCGAGCGTGGCGGCGCCGCCGTTGATGTCCCCGCCGATCAGGTTGGGGTTGTAGGCCTCGAGCTGGGCCGTATTCAGGGTGTGCCGGGCCAGCACCACGTCCCGGAAGCCGGGCGCGAAGCGCTCGATCCGGTTCTCGACCAGCTCCGTGAAGTCCGCCGTGGAGCCGTGGGGGACGTGGCAGTAGGCCCAGGCCGTGTGTTTGCCCGCGGGCGCCCGGGTGGGATCGAACAGGGTCGCCTGCCCGACCAGGGTGAAGGGGCGGGTGGGATCGCGCCCCTCCCAGGCCGCCCGCTCGGAGGCCGCCACGTGCTCGATGGGGCCGCCGAGATGGACCGTCCCGGCCTGGCGGCAGGCCTCGGCCCGCCAGGGGATCGGCTCCGAGAGGGCCCAGTCGAGCTTGAACACCCCCGGGCCATAGCGGTAACGGCGGAGCCGGCGGCGGTAGCCCTCGGGCCAGCGGATACCTTCGATCTCGAGGAGCTGGGCCGGGGTGAGGTCGAAGAGATAGACGCGGGCGCGGGGGAGCTCGGCCAATGACTTGATGAGGCGGCCGGTGTGGACCGTCCCCCCCTCGTCCCGGAGCAGCGCCGCCAGGGCGTCCGGAATCCGCTGGGCGCCCCCCTCCGGCTGAGGCCAGCCCACGGCGTGGCCGGTGACCCCCAGCATCAGCCCGAAGGCGGCGGTGGGGATCTGCTCGATGGGCAGGAAGGAGTGGGCGGCGAGGCCGGCGAACAAGGCGCGGGCGCGGAAGCCGCGGAACCGGCTCTTGGCGAGACCGGCGGCGCCGCGCAGCCCCACCAGCCCGAAATGGGCCATGCGGAAGGGGTGGCTCGGCAGCCCCAGGGGGCCCAGCAGGTCGGGGGAGAGCTCCATCCAGCGGTCGGAGAAGGGCCGGAACAGGCGTTCCCAGGCGCGGGCGTCCACGGGCTCGCCGAAGCTCTCGCCGGTCTCCGCGAACCCCCTCGCCAGCACCGCCGCCGTGCCGTCGTCGAACGGATGGGCGAGGGGGAAGGGCGGGTGAATCCAGCGCAGCCCGTAGCGTTCGAGGGAGAGGCTGGGGATGAACGGCGTCCCCACCGTGAGCGGGTAGATCGCCGAGCAGACGTCGTGGAGGAATCCGGGGAGGGTCAGCTCGGCCGAGCGGGCCCCGCCCCCCACGGTCTCGCCCGCCTCGAAGACCTCGACCGACCAGCCGGCCCGCGCCAGCACGATCGCGGCGGCGAGCCCGTTGGGCCCCGCCCCCACGACGACCGCGTCACGCTCTGCCATCCTCTCCCTCCCCGCGGCGCCGGTCAGAAGCAGGCGGTCGGACAGAATCGGCCCGGGATGCCGCTATCTCCGACGCAACAGCCCTCGTTAGGGTCCCAACTATAGACGCAGCTCCCGAAGTTGTACTGGCTGCAGTCCGGGGGAGGAGGGGGACAAGTCGCCTGGCAATCGGTCCGGACGTTGTCGCAGATCACGTACCCCTCGGTCGGACAACTCGTGTCCACGGAGGAACAGGTGCTCGACCCCGAGCAGGAGACCGGAGAGGCCGAGCCACAGTTTGCCGTTGCCGTGCAGGCGGATTTGCCGGAGGGCTTCCCGGCGGGACGCGCCCGATGGCTCGCGGGGACAGCGGTGCTGACCGGCGCGGCGGCCATCAGGGATCTCCAGAGCGGATCGGCGCTCAGGTTGAGCTCAGCCCGGGATGGCGACGGGTGGAAGAACAGGGACGATACGATCAGGCAGCCAAAGATTTTTCTCACGAGCCTCTCCTTTCCATGCCCGCTCGGGCTGCAACATCGGTTCCAGCGGAGATTTTGATCTTCTGCCGAAGCGGTGAGCCGGCGCGCTAGTCCGGCACGATCCTCATACCCAGCCCGGAGACCTCCGGCTCATGCATCTTGAAGCCGGCCGGGACCTCGAAGAACGATGCCTTGGCCTCCCGCTTCTGGTGGCTCTCCAGAGTCACGGTGCGGGCGCTCGTCCGTGCTTCCGTACCCTGGTCGCCGGTGGTGGTGATGGTGACCCGCTGTTTCACCGGAATGCCATGGAGGGCCGCGAGAGCGCCGTCCAGCCTGGCGTCGACCTCGGGAAAGCCCGTGTGGAGATCGGGCCGCAAGAGCTTCGGAAGCACCGGCGCCTTCCCCTCCGCCATCCAGTAGACCGCGTCGATGCTCACCTTGCCGTGCACCGTTTCCGCTTTCCCCTTGAAGCCGGAAGGCCCGTTGGCAGGCGGCTGGATTACGAGGGTGATGTCGTACGACAGCTTGATCTCATGGCGCTGGGCCGGGGATCCGGCCACCGCTTCGGGTTGCGTCGAGGTGGTCACCACCACCCCGCCCACCGAGCGGTCACCCCCGATGGGAAGCAGCAGGAGCAGGGGTGAGGTGACGCCCGGCGTCTTGACCTCGAAGTACGTGTGATCCTTGAGACTCAAGGCGGTCTCGTGGGTGCCCCCGTCGTTGGAGATCACCGCGTCCAGGGGCTGTACCGACTCCGGGTCCGGCGTGAGCTCCAGGCGGTACTTCCTTTCGTCGAGGAGCACCGTCCCTCGGGCTCTGCCCGGGTCGAGCACGAACTTGCCCGCGTGGAGCTCTTCCGTGTCCCCGCTCCGTTCGATGGTGAAGCTGTAGACGTCCCCCGCGAGCACAGGAGCGCTCAGCAGCAGGAATCCGAGGATCGTCAGGGGGGACGAATTCGTGGACATCATGATCTCCTGAAAGAGTTGGCCGGATTCTACCGCGATTCCAGAGAGCCGCGTTCCGGCACGCTCGATGCAACTCCTTTCAGCGCGGGGAGGAAGCAGCATGGACACAATGGCCTCTCTCGACTTCGAAACCCTGCGCAAGGAGATGGTCGACCGCCAGATCGCGGCCCGGGGAGTGCGGGACCGGCGGGTGCTGGAGGCCCTGCGGACCGTCCCCCGTGAGGCCTTCGTCCCGGAGCGGCTGGCCGAATTCGCCTACGACGACACCCCCCTTCCCATCGGCGAGGAGCAGACGATCTCGCAGCCCTACGTGGTGGCCCTGATGGCGGAGGCCCTGGAGCTTCAGCCCGGGGACAAGGTGCTGGAGATCGGCGCCGGCTCGGGGTACGCGGCGGCGGTGCTCTCGCGGATCGCCCGCGAGGTCTGGACCCTCGAGCGCCACGAGCCCCTCGCCCGCGAGGCGCGGGAGCGGATGGTCCGGCTCGTCTACTCCAATGTCCACGTCATCCACGGTGACGGCACCCTCGGCTGGCCGGAGCATGCCCCCTACGATGCCATCGTGGTGGCAGCCGGGGGCCCCGAGGTGCCCCAGGCCCTGCTCGACCAGCTCGCGCCGGGCGGCCGGCTGGTAATCCCCATCGGGCCCGACCCGCGCACGCAGAGCCTGGTGCGGGTGCGCCGGCGGCCGGACGGCACCCACGCCCGGGAGGACCTCGGCGGGGTCCGCTTCGTGCCGCTCATCGGCGCGCAGGGGTGGCGGGAGGAGGGAGGCAACCTGACCCGGCCACCCCAGGCGCCCGTGGCGGGCGTGGGAGGCCCGCCGGGTGAGCCGGTGACCGAGAATCCGGCCGCCGAGGCCGCGCGGGCGGCGGAGGCCGCGGCGGGTGTGCGCCCGGTCTCGGTTGAGCTCGCCCCCGCGGGGCCGCCCCCCGAGATCGTGCTCATGAAGCCCCGGCCGGCGAGCCCCGTTTCGGTGGTGGCGAAGCTGATCCGCGAGGAGGCCGAGCCCTTCGACGACATCGAGACGGCGGATCTCGGGGCCTTGGTCGAGCGGATCGGCGACAGCCGCGTGGTGCTGCTGGGCGAGGCCACCCACGGCACCTCGGAGTTCTACCGTTTCCGCGCCCGGCTCACCCGCGAGCTGATCGTTCAAAAAGGTTTCAATCTCGTCGCCGTCGAGGCCGACTGGCCGGACGCGGCGCAGATCGACCGCTACGTGCGCGACCGCCAGGGGCCTCCGGCCGAGGGGCCCACCTTCTCGCGTTTCCCCACCTGGATGTGGCGCAACCGCGAGGTGCGGGACTTCACCCACTGGCTGCGCGAGCACAACGCGGGCGTGCGGGAGCCGGAGCGCAAGGTGAGCTTCCACGGGCTCGACGTCTACAGCCTTTACAGCTCGATCGCCTCGGTGCTGCGTTATCTTCAGGAGATCGATCCCGAGGCGGCCCGGGTGGCCCGGCTGCGCTACGGCTGTCTCACCCCCTGGGAGCGCGATCCGGCCCTCTA
>JAICSG010000998.1 GCA_025937035.1 Thermoanaerobaculia bacterium
AACTGCCCCACCACGCCGGAGAGGAAGCCGAGCGGCGCCAGCACCACCACCGTGGTGAGGGTGGAGCCCACGACCGGCGCGATCAGCTCGCCCGTGGCCTCCTCGATCGCTTTTTCTCCGCGGCCCGCGCGCAGCCGCCGGTGGATGTTCTCCACCATCACCACCGCGTCGTCGATCACCAGGCCGATGGCGACCGCGAGGCCGCCCATCGACATTAAATTGATCGATTCGCCGAACAGGCGCATGAAGAGGAAGGTGGCGAGCACGGTGAGCGGCAGGGTGATCGAGGCGATCAGGGTCACCCGCCAGTCGCGCAGGAAGAAGAGGAGCACCAGCACGGCCAGGGCGCCGCCGATCAGGATGGCGTCGCGCACGTTGGCGATGGCGGTGGCCACGAACTCGGCGAGGTCGTAGACCTTGGAGAGGCGGAGCCCCGAGGGGAGGGTATGGGTGAGCTCCCTGAGCGTCCCCTCGACGCCGTCCTTGACCGCCAGGATGCTGGCTCCAGGCTGCTGGGAGACGTTGATCACGGCGGCGTCGCGGCCGTTGCCGGTGATCAGGGAGGTGCGGTCCGGCGAGCCGGGGAAGACCTGGGCCACGTCGGCCACCCGTACCGTGGCGCCGTTGCGCACGGCCACCGGGGTGCGGCCGATCTCGGCGGCGGAGCCCCAGAGGGCCGAGGCCAGCACCAGATGCTCCAGGCCGCCGGCGGCATAGCGCCCCACGGGGGCCAGGCGGTTGGCGGCGCGCAGGGCGTTGACCACGTCATCAATCGTGAGATTGGCGGCCAGCAGGCGGTCCGGATCGGCCGCCACCTCGATCTCCCGGGTGTCGGTGGCGTCCACCTCGACCCGGCCCACGCCCGGCACGCGGGCCAGGGCCGGGCGGATGACGAAGAAGGCGTAGTCGCGGAGGTCCGGGGTGGGCAGGCCGCCGGTAAGGTTGAGGCTGAGCATGGGGAAGGCCGAGACGGTGAGGCGCTCGACGGTGAGCTCGGTCTCGGCCGGCAGCTCCTGGCGGACCTCGGCCACCCGGTTCTGGAGCTGCTGGAGGGCCCCGGCCATGTCGGTCCGGGGGTCGAATTGCGCGGAGATCTCGGTGGCGCCGCGGAAGGTGCGCGAGCGCACCCGGCGGATGCCCGGCACCTCCATGGCCGCCTGCTCCAGCGGCCGGGTCACCGAGGTCATCATGGTGCGCGCGGGGAGCGAGCCGGTGTGGGCGATCACGATCAGCCGGGGGAACTGGAGCGGCGGATAGATGTCGCTCGGCAGCGAGGGGAGCACCACCGCGCCGGCCCCGGCCAGCAGGAGGGTGATCAGCAGGACCGCGCGTCCTTGGGCGCCGGTGAAGCGGGCGAAGGTCACGGCTCGGGCTCCGCCGTCTCCGTCATCTCCACGGTGGCGCCGTCGGGGAGGGCCGTCTGGCCGCGCACCACCACCGTGTCGCCGGCCTTGACGCCGGAGAGGATCTCGGCCTGGCCATCCGCCGTCACGCCCACCGTCACCTCGCGGCGGTGGGCCTTCTTCTGGCCGTCCACGATGTAGACGAAGCTCTGCGTCCCCTCCTGCACCAGGGCGTCGGCGGGGACGAGCACGGCGGCCGGGCGCTCCTCGCCGTAGATCTCGACGTCCACCGCCAGGCCCGCGGGCCGGCGGGTGGGCTGATCGAAGGCGAGCCGCGCCAGGGCGGTCCCGGTGGCGGGATCGACGGCAGGCGGCCGGGCGATGACGCGGGCAGTCTCGTCCGGGAAGGAGCCGCCGCGCACCCGCGCGGGGCTCCCCACGGCGATCCGTCCGAGCTCGCCCGCGGGCACCGCGGCCTCCACTTGCAATCGGGATGGGTCGATCAGGCGGATCAGCGGCTCGGGGGCGCCGGGCTCGACGAGATCCCCCACCTGATGCGAGCGGCCGACCACCACGCCGTCGAAGGGGGCGCGCACCACCTCGCGTCCGGCGAGGCGTCCGGCGGCCGAGGTGGAGCTGCGGGCCTCGGCTACGGTGGCCTCCGCCTGGGCCACGTCGCGGCGGGCGTCCTCCACCTCCTTGCGGGCGGCGATGCCGCGGTCGTAGAGCCCGGAGAGGCGGGTGAGATTCTGCCGCGCCGTCTCGAGCTGGGCCTG
>JAICSG010000487.1 GCA_025937035.1 Thermoanaerobaculia bacterium
AAGATCGCGCGGGTGCGCCTCGACGCCGGCCACGAGGGCGAATGGCAGGTGCTGACCCCGGAAGCCGGCTGGCACCAGGACCTTCCCTCCCCACGGACCGGCGCCTGGGTCCATACCTGGGCGGACGCCAACACCCCTCCCCGCTCCGAGGTGCGGACCGCGGACGGTAAAGCCTTCCCGCTCCCCTTCGTGCAGCCGAAGCTCGATCCGGCGGCGCTCCCGCAGTGGGAGTTCCTCACCATCCCCGGCCCGGACGGCTCCCGGCTGCCGGCGCGCATCCTCAAGCCCGCGGGCTTCGATCCCTCCAAGCGGTACCCCGTGATCACCTATCACTACGGCGGGCCCAACTCGCAGGTGGTGGACAACGCCTGGAACGCCCGCAACCTCTGGCACAAGCTGATGGCCCAGAGGGGGTTCGTGGTCTTCAGCGTCGACAACCAGTCCTCCCTCTTCTTCGGCAAGGCGGGCGAGGACCGCGACTACCACAACCTGGGGCCGGTCAACCTCGCCGGCCAACTCGCCGGGGTGGAGTACCTGAAGACCCTCCCCTGGGTCGACCCGGCGCGCCTCGGTCTCTGGGGGTGGTCCGGCGGCGGCTCCAACACCCTCTACTGCATCCTCAAGAAGCCGGGGGTCTGGAAGGCGGCCATCGCCGGCGCCCCGGTGACCGGCTGGCGGCTCTACGACACCATCTGGACCGAGCGCTACTTCGGCCTCCCCAAGGAGAACCCCCAGGGGTATCACGATTCGCCGATCACCTACGCCGCCAATCTCAAGGACCACCTGCTGATCGTGCACGGCCTGGCGGACGACAACGTCCACCCCCAGAACACGATCCAGATGAGCGACGCCTTCATCAAGGCGGGCCTCCCCTTCGAGCAGGGCATCTACCCGGGCCAGAAGCACGGCTTCCGGCCGGTCTACTCCCGCCATTTCTATGAGAGGGCGGCCGAATTCTTCGCGCGGCAGCTCCTGGAGCCTTGAAAATCCAGGATGCGGCTTTTTGAAGCAGGATGACGGCTTTTTCCGAATCCCGGGCCGCCGGATTGCGAAGATGGCGCTTCGGGAAGAAAGATGGCGGCTCGGGAAGAAACCCGGGCCTCCGGATTTCCAGGATGGCGCCGCGGGAAGAAAGACAGCCGTCCGGGAAGCTGAAAAAGGCGCCGGGAAACTAAAAACCGGGTCGGGAAGCCAAAAACTCGGTTCGGACGCCAAATATCGGCCCGGGAACCGAAAACGGCCGTCCGGACGGGAAAGCCGGGGCCGGGATACGAAAAAACTGGCCGGGCTCGGCTTTCAGACCGGAATCCCCCTTTCCGCGACCTCCTCCATCGCCTCGCAGAAGGTATCGACCTCTCCAGGGAGCGTATAGACGCTGGGGCTCACCCGGAGGCCGCTGAATTCGGGGTGGACGATCGGCGTGGCCAGGATACGGCGCCGCCGCCAGAGGTGGTCCGCCAGCTTGCGGGTGTCCACCCCCACGATCTCGACCGTGGCGATGCCGCAGGCCTTCCCCGGCTTCAAGCTGGTGTGCAGGCGGAACCTCTCGTTCCGCGCCAGGCGGAGGGCCCAGCGGTCGCGGAGGTGGCGCAGGCGGGCAGCCTTGCGCGCGGTGCCGATCCCCTCGTGGAAGGCCAGGGCCTCGGCGATGGCCAGGCTCTGGGCATCCGGGTGGGTGCCGATCTCCTCGAACTTGCGGATGTCGTCCGCCATCGCGGCCGGCGCGGCCATCAGCGGCCAGAGGTCCCGGATCTTCTCCTTTCTCACGTACAGCATGCCGGTGCCGTGGGGAGCGAACAGCCACTTGTGCAGGCTGGTGGCGAAGTAGTCGCAGCCCAGGTCGGCATGATCGAAATCGAGATGGGCGAAGGACTGCGCCCCGTCCACGATCACCGGGATCCCCCGCTCGCGCCCCAGCTCGACGACCCGCTTCACCGGGAGGATCTGCCCCGTGAGGTTGATCAGGTGGCAGGCCAGGATGAGCTTCGTCCTCGGGGTGATATTGCGCCGGTAGAGGTCGACGATCTCGTCGTCGTCCTCGGCGGGCACGGGAAGGGAAAACTGCTTGAGGACGATCCCCTCCCGCCGGGCCCGCTGCTCGAAGGCGGTGATCATCCGCGGGTAGTCCTGGTTGGTGGTCAGCACCTCGTCCCCGCGCTGGAAGTCGAAGCCGAGCTGGCAGATCTGCAGGCCCTCGGAGGAGTTGCGCACCAGGGCGATCTCCTCGGGGCTGGCGCCGAACGTCCGGGCCAGCCCCCGCCGGACCGTCTCGCGCTGGGGGTCCTGGACCTCCCAGAGGGCCACCGGGGGAGGCATCGAATTGGCGAAGTCGAGATGCCGCTTCTGGGCTTCCTGGGCCACGGCGGGCGCCGGGCTCACCCCCGCGTTGTTGAGGTTGATCACGCTGCGGTCGATCGTGAACGCCTGCTGCATCTGGAGCCAGAAGGCCTCGTCCCCGGCGACCTCCGCCGCCGGCCCCGCGCGCTCCGCGGCCTTCGCCAGCGCCACCCGAAGGCCAAGCGGATCCAAGGCGGCCGCCGCCACCCCCAACGCCGCCGGCCGGCCGATGGCTCCCAGAAATTCGCGACGAGTCATGTGGGGGCAGTATAGCGCTCTCTTGGACCAGGATACGGCGCCGCCGCGAAGGCGGCGGCGCGGGAGAGCGGCCTTGAAAGAGGTGCGGTAACTGGAGCTTGCAGACGCTGTCGAGGGCCGCGGCGTCCATCCCGGTCGACATGCCTTGGCCCGTCGACTTGACGACCGTCACCCAGCCCTGCGATATGGCGCCGAAGAGATCCGTGCCGTTGTGGCGGAGATCGATCTCGGTCCAGCCGAACGGCTCGGCGATGGCCAGCGCGCCGGTGCCGACCTTGACTCTCTGGGTAGCGAGGGGGAAGCGCGCCGTGGACGCCGGCAGCGATTGGACCCGCTCTTCCTCGTCCCAGACGACCTGCTCCGGCGCGCCGAGCGGCGCCCAGGCCGGCGCCGAGCCGCAGTCGACCGAAGCGGCCGCGGGGCTCTTGGTGTCGCGCCAGATGGTCAGCTCCGTCGCCGTGCCCTGCGGGCCGCCCTGCGTGTAAGTCACCGCGAAACGGGTGCTGAGGGGCTGGCGATTGTCGCTGCCACCGCCGTTGACGTAGCGCCCGTAGAAGGTGTAGCCGGAGCCGAAGGCCTCGGCGTCGGCCGCGATGTGCACTGCCTGCTCACCCTCGGCGGAGCCCCGGCGGCCATCGACGTAGGCGTACTCGCCGATCAGCACGTTGTCGTTCGCCGCCACGCCCTTGCCGCCCTGGACGAAGTAGCCCGGCGAGGCAGGATTGAGCGGCGAGCAGAAATTGACCACGTCCACGGTGACGTACCCTGTGGCCGTCAAATCCTTGCGCTCGCTGGCCATGCACCGGCCGCCGACCTTGAGGCCCAGGTGAGACCGCCGCAGCGCCGTCGCGTCGACGCGTGCTGGCGCCACCGAGGCGGCGCAGCCGGAGAAGGCCACGGCGGCGCTCGAGAGCTCGCCCACGTGGCTCACGCTGGCGCCCGTCGCCGGCAGGACGCCGTCCTGAACGATGTCGCGCAGGTTGAGGGTCTGCATGTCGAATCCGGTGAGATAGATGTTGAAAGTGAGGGTCGGGACCGCCCAGTCGGTCCACAGGGTGACGCTCACCAGGTGCGGGTGGGAATCGACGTTGGTGATCGACATTAGCGTCGTCAGGCCGTCCCGCGCGGCCAGGTCCACGCCGAACCAAGGCACCAGGAGGGTCGCCGCCGGCCGTACCGCCACGCGGCAGTCTCCCGCGAAGGGGCAGGTCGGCCCGCCGCTCGATGCCTGACAGGCGTCGCCCACGCCGTTGTGGTCGCGGTCGAGTTGGGCCGGGTTGGCAGTGGAGGGGCAGTTGTCACAGGCATCGCCTATGCCGTCGAGGTCAGCGTCCGCTTGATCGGGATTGGGCGTTCGCGGGCAATTGTCCAAGAGATCGGGGATGTTGTCGTGGTCCTGGTCCGCCGGCGGAGTGCCTCCGGGTGGCGGGTTGCCTCCAGGCGGCGGAGTGCCTCCGGGCGGCGGGTTGCCTCCGGGCGGCGGGTTGCCTCCAGGCGGCGGGGTGCCTCCGGGCGGCGGAGCGCCGCCGCCCTCGGTTTTGGCCAAGTAGAAGGTCTCGAAGCCGCCCGCGGTATCGCTCACCCTGGCCGCGAGGCCGATCCGGTTCTCGCCGTTGCCGAAGGCGCCGGCCGCGGC
>JAICSG010000131.1 GCA_025937035.1 Thermoanaerobaculia bacterium
AGGCTGTCCGGCGTGGTGCGCGAGCCGTGGAGATAGATCAGCAGGGGCCACTTGGCGCCCGCGGGGGCGGCGGCCCCTTGCGCCTGCGGCGGCAGGTTGAGGCAGGCATAGCGGCGGATCCCGTCCTGCTCGAACGAGAGGCGCTTCCCCTGCTTACAGACCGGCGGCACCGTGACCGGCGGATTCGCCGTCTGGAGCGCCGGCGCCCCGTCGGTCGTGGAGCAGGTCGGCGTGGCGCCGCTCGTCTTGGAGCTGGTCTTGGAAGCGATGGTGCTCCAGGACGGTATGGCGCACAGGAGCAGTAACCCGGACAACCCGCAGATCACCCCACGGCTCTTCCTCATCATGATTTCTCTCCTTTGAATGCGGGAGGAAGATACCACGGGGCGCCCGGGCGGGGCTCAATACAACGGCTGGAAAAACACCGACACCATCTCGGCCAGGCGCTGCTCGACGCCACGCTTCTTCCAGTTTCGGAAGGTGATCTCGCGGCAGTGCTTCTCGTCGTCCGCGAAGGTCGCCTCCATCTCCGCCGCGAAGCCGCGGTCGTAGAAGGCGATGCTGTCCTCCTCGTTGGCGCGCAGGGAGCGGCCGTCGAAGTTGATCGATCCGACCGTGCTGAAGAGCCCGTCGATCACGGCGTTCTTCTGATGCATCATCGTGCGGTTGTATTCGAGGATGTGGACCCCTGCCTGGAGGAGCTCGCCGTAGTGCCAGCGCGAGGCCATGCGCACCAGCGGCATGTCGATGTGCCGGCCCGGGACCATGATCCTCACGTCGACCCCCCGCCTGGCCGCCTGGATCAGCGCCTCGCGGATCCGCGCGTCGGGCACGAAATAGGCGTTCTGGATATGGATCGATTTTTCGGCCGACTGGATCGCCACGATGTAGAAGATCTCGGCCTGCGAGGACGAGTCGCCGCGCGACACCTTGATCCCCTGCGCCTCGACGTCGCCCGTGCGCTCGAGGCGGGGGTAGAACTTGTCGCCGGCCAGGATCTCGCCGGTGGTATAGGTCCAGTCCTGGCTGAAGATCGCCTGCATCTGCGCCGAGACGGGCCCGGTGACCCTGACCATCGTGTCCCGCCACTCCTTGGGATTGCGGGCGTCGCCCAGCCAGTTGTCGGCGATGCAGAAGCCGCCGGTGAAGCTGATGGCGCCGTCGACCACCAGGATCTTGCGGTGCGTCCGCCAGCCGATGTTGTAGAGGCTCCAGAGCCCGATCGGATGGAACACGTAGACCTTGGCGCCCGCCTGCCGCATGCGGTCCAGGATAGGTCCGGAGTGGCTGCTGCCCGTGCCGTCCACCAGCACGCGCACCTCGACACCCCGCCGCGCGGCCTCGATCAGCGGCTGGGCGAACATCTCGCCGGCCTTGTCGTTCTTGAAGATGTAGGACTCCAGGTTGACCGTGGCCTTGGCCTGGCGGATGGCCTCCGCCATCGAGCCGATGATCGCGTCGCCGTTGTTCAGGATCTGGGCGGTGTTCCCTCCCACCATCGTATTGCCGAAGGTGTCGAGGGAGCGCCGGAAGGCGGGGTCCTTCACCGCGAAGGGGTGGTCGAATTGATAGACCGTCCGCTTGAGCGCGATCAGGGTGCACCCCTGGGAGAGGAGCGCCACGGCCAGGCCGAGGGCGAGAAGAGGACCGTGCCCCTTGAGGTTCATGATCGATCGCCTCCGCGATCCTGCGTCCATGGCCGATCCTTCCTCTCTGGAAGAGGTTTCCCCTCACCATCCTGACATCTGGCGGCGAGCGCATGCAGGGAACGTGCCGGAGCCTCGCCGCTGGCATCATCCTTGCTCTTCCCCGCCGCCG
Organism: Thermoanaerobaculia bacterium; assembly: GCA_025937035.1. GTDB lineage: Bacteria > Acidobacteriota > Thermoanaerobaculia > Multivoradales > UBA5704 > DATARR01. The sequence goes on from JAICSG010000131.1 coordinate 1,819, forward strand.
TCGTACGGAACGCAGCACTACCATTCGAGGAGGAGCGAGCCTTGAGGCGCACAAGCTTGAGGTTGTCCATTACGGCTCTGATTCTGGGGTATCTCTGCGCGCGAGCCGAGGCGCAGGCCCCTCGCCCTGCCGCGCCTCCCACGCCGCCTTCGGCGGCTGGGGCGGAGAAACCCACCGGCGACGCCCTCGCCCAAGAGGCGGAAGGGAAGCCGAAGGAGCCGGAGGACGAGAAGGACAAGAAGAAATACCATCCGCTCACCGGCCACGCCGGGGTGGGCTTCAACTTCACCCAAGGGAACAGCGACACACGCCAATTCAACGTGTCGCTGGTCGTGAAGTACGACCCGCGGACGCAGGACGTCTGGAAGGCGGATGCCTTCTACATTCTGAATTCCGAGAGCGGCGTCACCTCGGTCGACCGGACCTCGGCCCACCTGCGGGACGAGCACACGCTCGGCGGGCGCTGGTACGCCTTCGGCGATGCCCAGTATTTGAAAGATCAGTTCAAGGAGATCGATTATCTGTTCTCTCCCACCGCGGGGGCCGGCGTGCGTCTCGTCAAGACGGCCGATCGCGAGCTCCTGGCCGAGATCGGGGCGGGCGGGGTCTTCGAGAAAGACGAGCCCGGGGTGCGGACGAGCAGCGGCGCCCTGAGGGCGGCCGAGAGCTGCGACTGGAAGCTCTCCGATTCGGCGAGCCTCACCGAGAGCGCCTTCGGCCTCTGGAAGACGTCGGATCTCGGCGACGCCTACTATCACCTGGACATCGGCGTCGGCGCGGCGATCAACGATCACTTCGAGCTCAAGGTGGCCTTGATCGACGAGTACAAGCGCAAGCCGCCCGATCCCACGGTCAAGCGGAACGACGTGGCGGGGATCGTCTCGATCGGCTACAAGCTCTGATCGCCCTCACCGCACCGGCCAGATCACCGGCACCAGCAGCAGGATCACCAGGATCACCAGCGCCGTCAGCGGCAGGCCGGCGAGGACGAAGTCGCGGAAGCGGTATTTGCCGGGACCGTAGACGATCAGGCAGGAGGGCTCGAACGGGGTGATGAAGGAGAGCGAGGCCGAGAGGGTCACCAGGATCGCGAAGGCCCGCGGATCGAGCCCCAGGTGGCGCGCGGTGGTCAGCGCAACGGGCAGCACCACCAGGGCCGCCGCGGCGTTGGACATCGGCTGGGTCAGCAGCATGGTGAGGACCACGAAGGCGAGCATCACGGCGGCGGTGCCCAGGGGGGAGATCCAGGTCACGATCAGCCCCGCCAGCCAGGCCGCGGCGCCGGTCTTCTGCATCGCCAGGCCGAACGAGGTCATGCCGGCGATCAGGACCAGCAGCCGCCAATCGATCAGGTTGTAGGCCTCCTCCATCGTGATCAGACGGGTGGCGATCACCCCCAGGGCGGCCAGCAGGAAGGCGATCGGCAGCGGCAGCCAGCCGAGCGAGGAGGCGATCACGGCGATCAGGAACATCCCCACCGTGTAGAGCCCCTTGCGGCGCCGGGCCGGCTGGTGCTCGGTCTCCTGCAGGATGAAAAGGTCGGCACTATCGGACAGCAGCCGGAAGCACTCGGGCTTGCCCTGGAGGAGGAGCACGTCGCCGGCCCGCAGCCGCAGGGAGGCGAGGCGGGTCGCCAGCGGGTGGCCGTGGCGGTAGATGGCGATCACGGTGACGTCGAAGCGGCGGCGGAAGTCGAGCTCCTTGAGGGTGCGGCCGATCAGCGAGGAGGTGGGCAGGAGCAGGGCCTCGCCGATGGCCACGGTGTCCTCCTCCGCGTCCTTCTCGCCGAGGGTAAGGTCGGGGCGGATCTCGATGCCGGCCGTCTCCTTGACCTGGAGCAGCGCCTCGCGGCGGGCCTGGACGAGCAGGAGGTCCCCTTCCCGGAGGATCACGCCCGGCGCGGCGCCCATCCGGCGCTCCCCTCGCAGCACCGCCCGCACCTGCACCCCGAGATCGGCCAGCGGGGAGTCCCGAAGCGCCGCGCCCGCCAGCGGCGAGTCGGGGGTGACCACCACCTCCGAGAGGTACTCCCGCACGGAGTAGGCCTCCTCGGAGCCCGCGGCCGCGGTCTGCGGCAGCAGCCGGTGGCCGAGGAAGACCAGATAGAGGATGCCCGCCAGCGCCACCGCTCCGCCCACGGGCAGGAGCTCGAACATCGACAGGGGCGCCAGGCCCGCCGACTTCATGTAGCCGCTCGCGGCGACGTTGGTCGAGGTGCCGATCAGGGTGCAGGTGCCGCCCAGCATGGAGGCGTAGGCGAGGGGGATCAGCACCTTGCCCGGGCTGATCCGGCTGCGCCGGCAGACCCCCAGGACGGCCGGCATCAGCACCGCCGTGGTGGTGGTGTTGTTCATGAATGAGGAGACGAAGGTGGTCACCGGCAGCACGCAGAGCAGCACCTTGGTCCGGCTGCCGCCCGCGATGCGGTGGATCGCCTCGCCCAGATGGTCGACCACCCCGCCCTTCATCAGCGCTCCGGAGAGGACGAAGATCGCGGCCAGGATGATGATGATGTCGTTGGAGAACCCCGAGAAGGCCTCCTCGACGGTCAGCGTGCCCGAGAGGACCAGGACGCAGAGCAGCAGCAGGGTGGTCACGTCGACCGGGATCCGCTCGACCGAGAAGGCGGCCACCGCGGCGGCCAGGAGGAAGAGGACGAGGGCGATAGAGAGGGTCACGATAAAAAAAGGTGTGCAGGGACTCTGCCAGCGGGGCAGATCCTAGCGCGGAAAAAAAAGTTGTTCCACAACCGGGGGAGGCCTGTCTAACCCACTCGAACGCCTTTTGACCTTATAGGAGAATGCAATGTTTTCGAGTTGCCGCCCCACAGTCCTCGCCGCCGCCCTCTCGCTCTCGCTGCTCGGCGCCGCCGCCGCGCGGGCGCAGACGGCCACCATCGATGGGACCCTCAGCAGCTTCGACGTCGTGAACGAGACCGGATTCGACGCCCACGGGTTCGAGATCCAGCTCGAAGGGGCGGCGCAGAACGACCTCTATTACACGGTGTCCGGCCAGCAGTACGGCCAGCCGACGCTGGTCCCCTATGCCACCGGCGTGAAGATCCGCTGGGAGAGCCCCTACGACGCCGCCACCCACCAGTTCACCAAGACGACGCCGCAGCACACCCCGGGCGTCCCCTACAACTGGAACGACTGCTACCTGGCGGGCAGCACCTACAAGACCGCCGGCTGCGAGGCCCTGGGCCAGTGGATGCGCCCGACGCCGGGCAAGACGATCACGGCGACCGGCCGCTGGCTGATCGAGGACCCGCAGAACCCGGGCACGCTGATCCCCTTCGAGCCCAACGTCGCCATCCCGTTCCCCAGCTGGACGATCGGCGCCGCGACGGTCGTGGGCAGCGCGCCGGTGGTGGTCGCCGAGGTCGAGGCTCCGGAGCCGCCGGAGACCCCCGAGGTGTACGGCGACGCGCAGTGGGTCAAGATCTACAAAACCCAGCTCACCCGCGAGGTGACGCCGGACGATCTGACCAGCGACAACCCCCTCGTGCCGCAGGACCCCTCGCAGCTCGAGGTCGCCTGGGACATCCTCCAGGCCTCGCCGCCGAGCAACGGCAACCAGAAGCGGAAGCAGAACCAGGGCAGCATCAACGCGGACACCCGGGCGATCATCCGCCGCTACGAGACCTACAAGTTCACGGGCTCCTATGACGTGCTCACCCACCAGGCGGTCTGCGCCGACGGCCTGTGCGCGGCCCCCTCGGCCGGCGAGCTCGGCGACTTCATCGCGGCCCAGAACTCGGCGGTGAACCTGCGGCCGGACTCCGCCATCGTGACCAAGACGGGCAGCGGCTCGGTCTCCGGGACCGGCGCCAAGATCAACTGCGGCAGCACCTGCTCGGCCTTCGCCCTCAACGGCACGGCGGTGACCCTGACGGCCAGCCCGGCGAGCGGCAGCGTCTTCACCGGCTGGACCGGCGCCTGCTCCGGCACCCAGGCCACCTGCAACATCACGGTGAACGGTCCGGTCGAGGTCGGCGCCGGGTTCCTGCCCCAATTCACCCTGTCGGTCGGCCGCTCCAACTCCGGGACGGTGGTCGGCTCGCCGGCCGGCAACGACCGCGCGATCAACTGCCCCGGCAACTGCTCGGCCAAGTTCACCCAGTTTACGACCGTCACCCTCACCGCCATCCCGCCCACCGGCAAGACCTTCCTGGGCTGGGGCGGCGCCTGCTCGGGCACGGCCCCGACCTGCTCGGTCTTCGTGACCCAGAGCTCCAGCGTCCAGGCCAACTTCAGCAAGTAGCCCGGGCGATCCTGAGCCGAACCGGGGGGCGGGGCCGCGAGGCTCCGCCCCGCCTTGCTTTTTCGGCCTGGGAGCCCTTAGTCTTCGCGGCGCATGCAAATCCTCAAGGGACTGCTCGACTTCGTCCTGCACCTGGACAAGCACCTGAGCCCGATCATCCACGAGTACGGGGCCTGGACGTACCTGCTGCTCTTCGCGATCGTCTTCTGCGAGACGGGGTTGGTGGTGACCCCCTTTCTCCCCGGCGACTCGCTGCTGTTCGCCGCCGGGGCCTTCGCCGCCAACGGCTCGCTCTCGGTCTGGGCCCTGGCCGGCGCCCTGATCGCCGCCGCCATCCTGGGGGACACGGCCAACTACTGGATCGGCCACTTCCTGGGCCACCGGCTGCTCAACGCCCGGCGGCGGATCATCAAGCCGGAGCACATCGCCTACACCCACGAGTTCTTCGAGAAGTACGGCGGCAAGACGATCATCATCGCCCGCTTCGTCCCCATCGTGCGCACCTTCGCGCCGTTCGTGGCGGGGCTGGGGAGCATGAGCTACGGCCGGTTCATGAGCTACAACGTGGTGGGCGGCTCGGCCTGGGTGCTGCTCTGCACCTTCGCCGGGTACTGGTTCGGCAACCTCCCCTTCGTGCAGAAGAACTTCTCGCTGGTGGTGCTGATGATCATCGTCCTCTCGCTGCTGCCCGGCCTCTGGGAGGTCTGGCAGGCACGCAAGCGGGCCCGGGGGTTGGCAAGCTGAGCCTATTCGTGAGATACTATGAATGCGCCCGCCTCCTGGCGGGCGCGAACATGAAGCGGCTCTGACCTACGAGCCCGAGCGGCGGCCTCGCCGGCAAGTCCCCGTTCCAAACCTCTTTCGCCGGAAACGTCAATGCGGCGCCACGCCCTTACGCGACGGTGTGTGTGCCCTGGAAGGATTGCGACGCTTGAGCAATTTCTCGGATTTCGGCCTGCACCCCGACCTTCTTCGCGGTATTGAGAGCCTGGGCTTCGAGCAGCCTACCCCCATTCAACAGGACGCCATCCCCCCCGCCCTGCAGGGCAACGACGTCCTCGCCTGCGCCATGACGGGTAGCGGCAAGACGGCGGCCTTCCTGCTGCCGATCCTCCAGCGGCTGCTCGACAAGCCCCGCGGCACCACCCGGGCTCTCGTCCTCGCCCCCACCCGGGAGCTGGCCGCGCAGATCGTCGAGCACATGCAGGCTCTCGCCAAATTCACCGACGTCAAGGCCGCGGCCGTCTTCGGCGGCGTGGCCATGGGTCCCCAGGAGAAGGCCTTCCGCAAAGGGGTGGACGTCCTGGTCGCCACCCCGGGGCGGCTCCTCGACCACTTCCAGAACGACTACGCGAAGCTCGACGGCCTGGAGGTCCTGGTCCTCGACGAGGCCGACCGCATGCTCGACATGGGCTTCCTGCCGGACGTCCGGCGGGTGCTCCAGCACCTCCCCCGGCCCGAGCAGACCCTCTTCTTCTCGGCCACCCTGCCGCCGCCCATCATCGAGCTGTCGGAGGAGATGCTGCGCGAGCCCGCCCGCCTCAACGTCGAGCGCAAGGCGGCCCCGGCGACCGGCGTCACCCAGGCGATCTACCCGGTGCCCGAGGAGCTGAAGCCCTATCTGCTGGTGGAGATGCTGCGCCGCGGAGACATCAAGAACGTGCTCGTCTTCACCCGCACCAAGCACCGGGCGAACCGCCTGGCGGATTTTCTGGACCGGCAAGGCGTCTCCTGCGACCGCATCCACGGCAACCGCAGCCAGGCGCAGCGCACCGACGCCCTCTCCCGCTTCAAGAACGGCGACCTCCAGGTGCTGGTGGCGACCGACATCGCCGCCCGCGGGATCGACGTCGAGGCCCTGTCCCACGTGATCAATTTCGACGTCCCCAACATCCCCGAGGACTACATCCACCGGGTCGGCCGCACCGCCCGGGCGGAGATGGTGGGGGACGCCTTCACCTTCGTCTCGGAGGGGGAGCAGGAGGAGCTCCAGGCCATCGAGCGGGCGGTCGGCTCCCGCCTCCCCCGCCGGATGGTCGAGGGATTCGACTACCAGGCGCAGCCGGCGGAGCGCTTCGAGATCCCGCTCCAGGAGCGGATCGCGGCCATCCGCGCCCGCCGCGCCGAGGAGCGCGCCCGGGCCAAGGCCAAGGCGGAGAAGAAGGCGCAGCGCGAGGCCGAGGAAAAGGCCCGTCTCGAAGAGAAGGCCCGCCGCCGGACCGAGGGGCGGCCGGCCGAGAACCAACCCCGCCAGCATCAGCAGCAGCACCAGGAGAAACAGCGCTCGGGCCAGCCGCGGAACAACGGCCCGCAGCCGGAGCGGGGGAACCGCGCCGCCGAGGCGCCGACGCACCTCGGCCGCCAGCAGCAGCCGCGCCGGAAGGATTTCCAGCGGCGGGGCCGCCATCCGGTCCCCGAGCCGGTGGTGCAGCGCGAGGTCGATCCCACGACCAAGCCCACGGAAGAGCGGCTGTCGCAGATCCGCTCCGCCTTCTCGCCGGCCCGCTTCAACCGGTTCCGGCGGTAGG
>JAICSG010000546.1 GCA_025937035.1 Thermoanaerobaculia bacterium
CCTCTCCAAGGGCCACGCCGCCCCGGTGCTCTACGCTGCGTACATGGCCGCGGGCGCGGTGACGGACGAGGAGCTGCTGACGCTGCGCAAGAAGGGCAGCCGCCTCGAGGGGAACCTCTACCAGTCCGTCCCGGGCCAGCCGCTCACCCTGCTGGCGACCTTCGCCTCGATGGGCATGGGCTTCATCTATTTCGTCCTCCGCTATGCTCTCCACTACCAGGGGAACATCGCGGGGGCGGGGTACGAGTACGGCACCGCCTTCCTGCTCACCGGAGGGCTGATGAACCTGCTGCTGGTGCTCGACGCCTGGGACATCGTCCGCGGCAAGAAGGAGTGAGCCGGTGCTGAGCCATTTCCTGCTGATGGTCCTGTACGCCCTGATCGTGAGCCTGTTCTTCACCCTCCTCTGGCGCCGCGAGCGCAAGGAGCAGATCAAGCTCTTCCTGCAGATCTTCCTCGGCATGGTGGGAGGCGGCCTGCTGGTGGCCTGGCTGATGTACCCCTTCCCCTCGGGACCGCCGGCGCCGATCCCATGACGGAGCTGCTCGTCGTCGCCGGGGAGGCCTCGGGCGATCTCCACGGCGCGCGGCTGATCTCGGAGCTCCGCCGCCGCGTGCCGGACGTCCAGACGTTCGGGCTCGGTGGCGACGAGATGCGGCGGGCCGGCCTGGAGCCGGTCGCCCACAGCTCCGAGATCTCGGTCGTCGGCCTCACCGAGGTGCTCAAGATCCTCCCCCGCGCCCGCGAGATCTTCGCCGATCTCCTGCGCGAGGTGGACCGGCGGCGTCCGGGGGTCGCCGTGCTGATCGATTTTCCGGACTTCAACCTCCGCCTGGCCAAGGAGCTCAAAGGCCGCGGCGTGGAGGTGCTCTACTACATCAGCCCGCAGATCTGGGCCTGGCGCCGGGGAAGGGTGAAGACCATCGCCCGCTTGGTCGACCGCATGCTGGTGCTCTTCCCCTTCGAGGTGGATTTCTACAAGGATCACGACGTCGACGTGGTCCACGTGGGCCATCCCCTGGTAGACGAGGTGCCGGTGCTGCCGCAGGCCTGGGACGGCGATGGGAACGGCGACGGCCCTTTCCGGATCGCCCTGCTGCCCGGCTCGCGGGCGGGCGAGGTCGAGGCGCTGCTGCCCACGCTCCTCGAGTCGGTGAAGCGGCTCTCCGCCGAGCTCCCGGTCGAGGCGCGGATCATCCGCGCGCCCACCATCCCCCCCGAGATGCTGGACGAGGCCATCGAGCTGGCCGGGGTGCCGGTCGAGATCGTGGACGCTGACCGCTTCGCCGCCGTGGCCGATTCCCATCTGGCGCTCTGCGCCTCGGGCACGGCCACCCTGGAGGTGGGGCTGCTGGGGACGCCGATGATCATGGTCTACCGCCTGGCGAGCTGGACCTACGCGCTGGCGAGGCTCATGGTCCGCCTCCCCAACGTCAGCCTGGTCAATCTCGTATTGGGAAGAAGGGTCGTCCCCGAGCTGATCCAGGGGGACGCCAACCCCGAGCGGATCGCCTCCGAGGCGGCCCGCCTGCTCACCGACGCCGGCGAGCGGGAGCGGATGCGCGCGGCGCTCGCCGAGGTGCGCGGCCGGCTGGGGGAGGGCGGAGCCAGCCGCCGGGCGGCGGGAGAGGTGGCGGCCATGCTCGCGGAGGTTTCACCGAATTGAGGTCCAGGACGACCACCTTCCTCTGGCGCTACCTGCGCGGCTACGCCGGCTGGGCGATGCTGGCCGCGGCCGGCATCCTCGTCTACGCCGCGGCAACGGCCGGGACCGCCGCCCTCATCAAGCCGATCTTCGGCGAGGTGCTGCTGGCGGGGGACGAGGTGCCCAACCCCCTCGGCGGCCTGACCGAGCACCGCCCCAGCCGGCCGCAGACCGGGATCGTCGCCGACCTCAAGAAGCGGCTCAACGTCGCCCAGCAGATCGACGACACCTACGAGTCGGTGAAAAGACGGCTGGGGGTGAATCAGGGCAACGTGGTCTACTTCCTGCCCGCCCTCTTCGTGATTGTCTTCCTGCTGCGCTGTCTGGCCGACTTCGTCTCCGGCTACGCCTTCCAGCACATCGGGCTGGGGGTGACGACCGACATCCGCAACGACCTCTACCGTAGCATCCTGGAGCAGTCGAGCCGCTTCCACGCCGATCACCCCTCGGGGGAGCTGGTGGCGCGGGTCATCAACGACGTGGCGATGATGCAGAACGCGGTCGCCAACCGCCTGCTCGACCTCTTCCAGCAGTCCTTCACCCTGGTGGCGCTGCTGGCCCTGCTGCTCTCCACCCACTTCCGGCTGGCCCTGATCTCGCTGATCGTGGCGCCGGCGCTGCTGGTCCCCATCGTCCGCTTCGGCAAGGGGATGCGCCGCACCAGCCACCGCAGCCAGGAGCGGATGGCCGACCTCGCCAGCCTGATGGCCGAGGGGGTGCGCGGCCACCGGGTGGTCAAGGCGTTCGGCATGGAGGAGTTCGAGCTCCACCGCTTCCGTCTGGCGACCCGACGGCACCTGCGGGTGAACCTGTGGGCGCAGATGCTCGCCAACTCGGCCGGGCCGGTGGTCGAGTCGCTCGCCGTCATCGGCGCGGCGGCCCTGCTGATCTACGCCGGCAAGGCGATCCGGTCCCACCAGCTCTCGGCGCCCGAGCTGGTGCAGTTCCTCACCACCCTGTTCATGCTCTACGACCCGATCCGCAAGCTGAACAAGGTGAACCTGATCCTCCAGGAGGCGACCGCCGCCAGCCAGCGGGTGTCGCGCCTGATGGCGATCCCCAACGACATCCAGGACCGGCCCGGCGCCCGCGAGGCCGAGACGGTCCGCCAGGGGGTTGCCTACGAGCACGTCTCCTTCTCCTACGACGACCGGCCGGTGCTGCGCGACGTCTCCCTCGACATCAAGGCGGGGGAGATCGTGGCCGTGGTCGGCCCCTCGGGCGCCGGAAAGTCGACCCTGGTCAACCTGCTGCCGCGCTTCTTCGATCCGGTCTCCGGCCGGGTGGCGATCGACGGGGTCGACACCCGCGACCTCAAGCTCAAGAGCCTGCGCGCGCTGATCGGCATCGTCACCCAGGACACGGTGCTGTTCAACGACAGCGTGCGCAACAACATCGCCTACGGCCGTTCCGACCTCCCCCTGGAGCGGGTGCGCGAGGCGGCCGCCGCGGCCTACGCCGACGAGTTCATCATGCAGCTCCCCAACGGCTACGACACGGTGATCGGCGAGTCGGGGCTGCGCCTCTCGGGAGGCCAGAGGCAGCGGCTGGCGATCGCCCGGGCCCTGCTCAAGAACGCGCCGATCCTGATCCTCGACGAGGCTACGTCGCACCTCGACAGCGAGTCCGAGGCGCTGGTCCAGAAGGCCCTCTACAACCTGATGCAGGGGAGGACGACCCTGGTGATCGCCCACCGCCTCTCGACCGTGACCCGGGCGGACCGCATCGTGGTCATGGAGTCCGGCCGGATCATCGAGGAGGGCTCGCACCGCGAGCTCCTGGCCCTCGGCGGCTCCTACAAGCGGCTGTTCGATCTCCAGTTCCGGGTGTGAGCGCCGCCCTCCTCTCGTTTCTGGCGGCGGGCTTCATCCGCGGTCTGCGGGCGACGGTCCGCCTCCGCTTCCATGGGGAGGAGCGGATCCGGGAGTGGGAGCGGACGGGGACGCATTTCATCCTCGCCTTCTGGCACCGCCATCTGCTGCTGATGCCCTACGCCTACAAGGGGCGGCGGATCTCGGTGCTGGTCAGCCAGAGCAAGGACGGCGAGCTGATCGCGCGCTCCGTGGCCCGTCTGGGGATCGACTCCAGCCGGGGCTCCAGCAGCCGGGGAGGGATCGCCGGCATGCGCTCCCTCCTCCGCAAGGC
>JAICSG010001160.1 GCA_025937035.1 Thermoanaerobaculia bacterium
AAAGGAGGATGCCCGTCCGCCCGGTCGTGCCGTGGACCCGCCGCTCCACGAAGGTCGACCGGGCCGCGGTTTCGACCCGTTGTCGGCGCAGGGCGAGCGGTGTGAGGCTCCGTCGCAGGACGGTGCTCCACGAGGCCAGGAGCCCCGCCAGCACGCCGATCACGATGGGGTCGATCAGGATCCAGAGCGGCGCGAAGACCCAGGGCGAGAAGAGCAGGAATGCCAGGGCCGCGATCCCGAACAGGATGCCGAAGAGGAGGTCCGCGTGCAGGTACGAGCCGGTCCGATGGCGGACCGCGATCACCAGCTCCGCGCTGCTGCATGACTCGATCGCGCGCACCGCCTCGGAGAGCGCCGTCTTCGATTCCGGGGTGAGAAAGGGCTTCGCCATGGGATTCCGATCGCGCGGGAGAGTGTATCGCAGGCCCGCCCGCTACAATCCCGGCATGACCCGCCCCCGCTGGCCCGTCCCCTATTGCTCCGGCTCCTGGTCCTGGGACGAGGTCCCGCCCCTGCCGCCCTTCCAGCTCGCCGACGGCAGCGGCGAGGCCGGGCTCCAGACCCGCGTCCGCCTCTGCTGGGACGACCTCGCGCTCCAGGTCCACTTCGACTGCATGGATCTCGACGCCTGGGGGACCTTCCGGCAGCGGAACGATCCGATCTATCAGGAGGAGGCGGTGGAGGTCTTCCTGGCTCCGGGGGAGGTGGACCCCGTCCGCTACTTCGAATTCGAGGTGAGCCCGCTCGGCACCCTGTTCGATGCCACCATCCACAACCCCACCTCGTCGCGGGCGGATATGACGGGCGATCCCGCGTGGGACTGCCCCGGACTCCAGTGGGCGGCAGGGCCCGGCGACATCCGGCAGGACTGGTGGGCCTGGCTCTCGATCCCCTGGAGCGCGGTCTCGCCGTCCCCGGAGCCGCCGCGGATCTGGCGGGCCAACTTCTACCGGATCGAGCGACCCCGCGGCGGCGAGCCCGAATTCAGCGGCTGGTCCCCGACCCTGACCCGGCCCGCTGACTTTCACAAGCCGGCGCGCTTCGGATTCCTGGAGCTCGTGAGAGGTGGAAGCAGCCGGTAGACCCAGGTGTCATCCTCCTGGTAGACCGGCTCCACCTGCCGACCCTCTCCCGAGGCGAACCGGGCGTCCCAATCCCGCAGCACCGCCACCCTCCGGGGCGTCTCGGCGTGGATCACCAGATGCGAGATCCTCATCTCCCGCAGCAGGTCGAGCCCGTCCTGCTCCGGTACGAAGTGGATGGTCCCCGCCAGCCGCTCGTGCTCCGGCGGCATGTAGCCGCTGTAGCCGTTGGCGAGCGGCTTCCAATACAGGGTCGAGTAGTAGATGTATTCGTTCTCCCGCGTGTCGCTGTGGATCGGCAGCTCGATCAGGGCCCGCACCGACGGCTCGCGGGCGATCCAGCGGTAGACGGCGGGGAATTCCTCCTCCCGCTCCAGGGGCCGCCACCGGAGCGGTTGCGGCGCCAGCTCGACCACAAGCCCGGCGCCGAGGAGCCCGACGAGCACCGCGCGGGCGCTTGGCCTGGAGAGCTTCGCTCGGAGTAGATCGATCCCCATCCCAGCGAAAACCACCAGGGTGAGCGAGACGAAGGCGTAGAAGCGCGCCGGGACCCGCATGCCGTTCATCCCCGGGACGACGCGCATCAGCGGCGCGTAGACCCAGGGGAAGGTGAGCGCGAAACAGAGCAGACCGGAGAGCGCGAGCCCCC
>JAICSG010000175.1 GCA_025937035.1 Thermoanaerobaculia bacterium
TGCCGGCGCGAGCGCGAGAAGGACCTCGCCCTCGACGCCCTGCTCCAGCGCGACGCCCTGCCGGTGCGCGCCGACTTCCGGGACTCGGTGATGTCCGTCCTGCCGACCGCCGGCTGGGAGGCCCGCTCCCCCCGTGCCTGGCGCTTCACCGCGGCGGTGATCGTGCTGCTGGGCGCCCTCGCCGCGGCCCTGATGGCCGCCGGCTCCTCCTCCTCGGGGCTCGGCACCCTCGCCGCGGTGGCCGGGATGGTCCAGGCCGCCGTGGTGGCCGGCGCCGGCCTGCTCGGCGCCTCCTGGAGGGGGCTCGGGATGGTGATCGACAAGGTGATCGCCTCGCCGGTGAGCCTCGGCGCCTTCGGCTTCCTCGTGCTCTGCCTCAATCTGTTCCTGATTTCGCTGATCCGCCGCAAGCGGCCCGCGGGCGCGGCGGCGGCCCAGCGCTCCGGACGGAATCCGTAGATCGCGTAAGATCTCCGGTGTGAAAACACTGCTGCCCCTCCTGCTGCTGGCCTTGGCCGTTCCGGCCGCCGCCCAGGCCCCCGCGCCTGGGGCCGAGCCGGCGCTGCGCCTGGAGGCGGGGAGCACCACGGGGCAGCAGCTGGTGGCCATCGGCCGGGACGTCAGCGTCGAGGGGGAGGCGCTCTCGGACGTCGCCGCCCTGAACGGCTCGGTCGACGTCTCCGGGAAAGTGGACGGCAGCGTGATCGTGCTGCGCGGCGACGCGCGGCTCGCCCCCACGGCCCGCGTGGCCGGCGACGTCTATGTGGTCGGCGGCCGCATCCACGCCGCCCGGGGGGCGCAGACGGGGGGGCGCATGGTCTCCTACCCCAACGCGCCCAACGCCTGGCTGACCCTGCTCGAGGGGCCGTCGATCGGGCTCGGCTTCGCCTCCCGCCTGGTGCTGGGGGCGAAGCTGGCGCTGGTGGCCTCCTGGGCCCTGCTGCTCCTCCTCTTCTTCGCCACCAGCGGCCGGCAATTGATCGAGACCGCCGAGGGGGTGCGCCGCGAGCCGTTCCGCAGCTTCTTCGTGGGCCTGACCGGGGTGGTCTGCCTGGTGCTGACCGCCCTCTTTCTCACCGCCTTCGCCCGCGGCATCCTGGGTGTCCCCTTCGTGGTGCTGATCGTCCTGCTGGGGATCGTGCTCAAGCTCTGGGGGACGGTGGCGGTCTTCTACGCCCTGGGGGACTGGCTCTCCCGCCACGTCTTCCGCCGCCGCTTCCAGCCGCTCAACGCCGCCACCATCGGCCTGCTGGTGCTCGGCGCGGTCAAGTTTCTGCCCTGGCTGGGCGTGCTCGCCTGGTACGTGGTGACGCTGATCGGCGTCGGCGCCGCCCTGTCGACCAAGCTCGGCCGGCGGGAGCCCTGGTTCGAGCTGGCCTAGCTCTGATACGCTCGGGGTCTACCGCCGCGCTGCGGCGGAGGGAGGGATCTACATTTCATGGATTCGATTCGTACGATCGGGGTCGTCGGCGCGGGCACGATGGGGCACGGCATCGCCCAGGTAGCCGCGCAGAGTGGATATCAGGTCACGCTGGTGGACGCGGTGCCGGCGGCGCTGGAGCGCGGCCGGGCCCAGATCGGCAAGGGGCTGGAGCGGCTGGTCGCCAAGGGGAAGCTCGCCGCCGGGGACCGCGACCAGGCCCTGGGCCGGCTGACCACCGGCGGCGATCTGGCGGCCCTGGCCGGGGCCGACCTCGTGGTCGAGGCGGTGGTCGAGCGCGAGGACGTCAAGCGCGGCGTGCTCTCCGAGCTCGACCGCGTCTGCCCGGCGCGGACCATCCTCGCCACCAACACCAGCTCGATCTCGATCACCCGGCTCGCGGCCTCCACCTCGCGGCCGGAGAAGGTGATCGGCATGCACTTCATGAACCCCGTGCCGGTGATGCAGCTCGTCGAGGTCATCCGCGGCCTCGCCACCAGCCAGGAGACCTGGGACGCCGTCGAGGCCGCCTCCCGCAAGATGGGCAAGACCCCGGTCGAGGTGCACGACGCCCCCGGATTCGTCTCCAACCGGGTCCTGATGCCGATGATCAACGAGGCCATTTTCTGCCTTTACGAAGGTGTTGGGAAGGCGGAGGCCATCGATGAGGTTATGAAGCTGGGGATGAACCACCCGATGGGCCCCCTGGCGCTGGCGGACCTGATCGGCCTCGACGTCTGCCTCGACATCCTGCGGGTCCTGCAGCAGGGGTTCGGCGATCCCAAGTACCGCCCCTGCCCGCTGCTGGTCAAGATGGTCGACGCCGGCCGTCTCGGCCGCAAGTCGGGCCGCGGCTTCTACGAGTACGGGGAAGGAAAGTAGCGAAGGATGTACTGCCAGGTCTGTGGAGCACCCAACCGGGACGATCACGAATTCTGCGTCCGCTGCCACCAGAAGCTCCTGGTGCTCTCGGGCTCTCTCCGCGAGGAGGAGGAGGCCTACGAGGAGAGCGGCGAGGAGAGCTTCTCCTTCGACGAGCACCTGCTCGAGCGGATCTCGATCCTGGAGGAGGCGGTCAAGCGCACGGCCGAGACCGTCCGCCAGCTCCTCGGCGCCCTGCACAAGCAGGAGAAGAACATCCTCATCAACCAGACCGGCCTCTCCGCCCTGCGCGAGCTCCTGGAGACGAAGAAGTACATCGGCTGGGACGAGTGGAGCGAGCTCTGGGAGTCCAAGATGGACTACCAGCTCCTGGCCCTGGAGAAGCGCGAGCGCTTCCTGGCCACCAAGGAGCGCATCGCCGGCCTCTACCACGGCGACAAGCGGAAGCTCTTCCTCCAGTACCTGGAGGACGCCGAGTACGCCCTCTTCGCCTTCGACATCGAGCGGGCCGTGGGCGCCCTGGAGGCCGCCTACAAGCTCGACCGCGGCAACTACGAGCTCGCCTACTTCCTCGGCGAGACCCACTTCAACGAGGCCAACAGCGAGGCCGCGCTGGGCTACTTCGCCCGCGTGCTGGAGGTCAAGCCGGACCACTACGAGGGCCTGGTCTACAGCGGCGTCATCCACTACGAGAACGGCGACCATGCCCGGGCCGAGGAGTTCCTGAAGCGGGCGGTGGTGGTCTACCCGGACAGCTTCCTGCCCCACTTCAGCCTCGGAGCGGTCTACGCCGGCAAGGGGGATCTCGCCAAGGCGGTCCTCTTCCTGGAGCGGGCGGTCGAGGTCGATCCGGTCCCCCAGGCCCTCTACCTGCTCGGGAGCTGCTACTACGAGATGGGCAAGCTCTCCTCGGCCGTGCACTACCTCCAGGAGTCGGTGCGCCACGATCCGGCCTTCGAGGAGGCCCACCACCTGCTGGGGCTCGCCTATCTCGACCGCCACTGGACGCGCAAGGCGCTCGACGCCTTCCGCCAGGCGCAGCGGCTCAACCCCAAGCGGCTCCAGTACCAGGACCTGGTGAGCTACCTCTCCGGCCACAACGGCGCGCCGCTCCCCGAGGTGGACGGCGAGGCCGCCGTCTGGTTCCGCAAAGGGGAGGAGTACCGCTCGCGCGACAACCTCAAGCAGGCTCACTCCTGCTACCGGCGCGCCCTGGCCCTCGATCCGGAGAACCCGACGCTGCTGATGTCCTACGCCCTGCTCTGCCTGAACATGAACCGCAGCCAGGAGATCGAGGCGGTGACGCGCAAGGTGCTCGACCTGAACCCCGGCGAGACCCTCAAGGCTACCGCCTACGCGGCGTTGATCGAGGCGATGCGCAGCCAGGGGAAGTTCCGCGAGGGGAACCGCATCGGCGAGCGGCTGCTCGACGAGGGGAGCTCCAACTTCACCAAGTCGATCGCCTACTACGAGATGGCCTACAACCTGGCGGAGATGGAGGAGGACCTCGACGAGGCCCTCGACTACGCCCGGCGGTCGGTCGAGCTGGCGCCGGACGAGATCAAGCAGTTCCCGCTGGCCGCCCTCGGCTGGGTGCACTACAAGCGCAAGGAGTTCGACAAGGCTGTCGACTTCCTCGCGCGGTCGAGCGAGCTCGGCGCCTCGCCCACCACGCTCACCCATCTCGGGATGGCCCTCCTGGCCTCTGGCGAGGAGGACCAGGCCCGCTCGGTGCTCGCCCAGGCCCGCTCCCTCGGCGAGCGCGGCGAGGCGTTGCAGGAGAAGATGATGGAGTGCATGAAGGACTCCGCCCGCCTCATCGAGCGCGCCCGCCGGGGCCCAAGGAAATAGCCGCCTTTGAGCCTCCGAGGGCTCAGCGCCCCAGGCCTGGGATCTCCTCCAAGTGGGGCAGGGGGGCGTCGAGGACGTCCGAGAAGAGGGTGAGGACGCGGAAGGTCAGCCCCCAGATGGCGGCGTCCCGGAAGCGGATGGCCGGGTAGAGCAGCCTGGTCCCCTCACGCATCCACTCGAAACGGCCGGCGTTGCGAGGATCCCAGAGATGGGCGAGGGGGATCCAATAGGCCTCGGCCACCTCGTCGCTGGTGGCGAAGGGGCTAAGCTCCTCGCCCAGGTAATAGACGAAGGGGGAGAGGACCATCCGGCGGTCGCCGCCGCCGAGACGTACCAGCACGTGCGAGAGCGGACCGATCCAGTGGGACTCGCCGATCGCGAGGCCGACCTCCTCCAGGGTCTCCCGCTCGGCCACGGCGCGCGGGCCGGAGTCCTCCGGAGAGGCGCGGCCGCCCGGCAGGGCCATGTGGCCGGACCAGGGGTCGAGAGGGTGCTCGGCTCGCCGGATGGCGCAGATCGAGAGGTCGGTCCCGGTGCCCGCCAGCACCAGCGCCACCGCCGCCTCGGCGTGGTCCGGCTCGCGGGCGACCAGGGTCGGCTGGTGCCGGGAGAGGGCTTCGCGGATCTGCTCGATGGTGAACGGCATGGGTCAGATCCTATGGATTTCCGCGTCCGGACGGGACGCCAGGGATAGGGCCGGCCCGGCGAGCCGCCACCCCTCCGCCACGAGGCGGTCGATCGCGGCCAGGCCCTGAGCCAAGCGCTCGGACCGGGAGCCGCGCAGGACGGTCCAGGGGCGGCCGGTCTCGTCCATCCGTTCCATGAAGCGCCGGGTCATCCAGGGGCGCAGGTGCTCGCCGTCGCGCAGCCCGTCCTGCTCGAAGGGGACGCCGGCGTGGTCGGTCAGCAGGTAGAGGTCGTGCCGGCAGCGGTCGGCGATCGCCTCCACCCCGGGGTGGCGCGACCCCAGATAGCGCTCGTACCAGACCCCGGTGGCGAAGGCGTCGGTGTCGCAGACGAGCACGGGCGACCCTACGGCGGCGGCCATGTCCTCGTCCGCGTTCTGGCGCTCGGCGATGGTCAGGAAGTCGCCGTCCGTCCAGCGGAGGTCCTCCATGGTGGGCGGCCTGCGGCCGGCCGCGGCGGCCTGGGCGGCCAATGCCGCCAGCTTTTCCTCGGTGTAGGCCCGGCCGTATTCCGCCACCCACCCGGTCGCCGTCCAGATCCCTCCCCGCGAAGCCAGGGCGGCGGCGATCTCGCGGGAGACTGTGGTGGTGCCGGTCGACTCGGAGCCGATCACCACCACCCGCTTGGCCAGCCCGGTCCGCGCCGGTGGGCGCAGCCAGCGCCAGTGCCCCGCCACGTCGGCGCGCAGGGCGGTGCTCCGCACGGGGGCGCCCATGCGCTCGGGGTCCACCCGCACGTGTGCCGCGCCCAGGCGGCGGCAGACCTCGCCCCCCTCCAGACGGGCGGTGAAGACGGCGTCCACCCGCGCCGCGGGCGGCGGGAGCCGGTCCTCGATGGTGACCCGGGCGACCACCGCCTCGACCAGGGCCGGATCGAAGGGCTGATCGCCGTGGTCCCCCACGATCCGCACCGTGGGCTGGCCGGCGTGAGCGGCCCGCATCCAGGCGAGGCGGTCGGCGAGCGGGATCGACTCCTCCGGGGAGGCGATCACGGCCACGGTGACCCGGTCGCACCGGGCGGCGGCGGTCTCGATCAGCCGGTGATGCCCCTCGTGGGGCGGGTAGAACCGGCCGAAGACGAGCCCGTGGCGGTAGCGGACGGCATCTTTCATGGGAGGAGGATTCTAGGCGAGAGGCACGCTCGGATGCTCGCGGTCGATCCGCGCCGTCGTGACTTTCCCACCGCAATGCTCGCGGATCAGCGACGCGAGCTCACCCGTAGCCCGCTCCACGAGGTCGCGGCCGGCCGGCGGCAGACCCTCGATCACCAGGACGGCGTTCCGGGTCTCCGCCGTCAGCTTGGTCCGCTCGGCCTCCTTCCAGTTCCAGCGGCGGCAGAGGGTGCCGAGGTCGTCCCGATAGATGACCTCGCCCGGTTTCGGCGGGCGCGCCTCGGGCTCGCCGAGCAGGTGGACGGGCGACTCCCGGTCGGTCGCCAGGGTCAGCAGGACGTCCCCCTGGACCCGGTCGAGGTCCTCGCCGCCCACCGGCACCAGATGGCGCAGGGAGATCGTGTTGTAGAGGTCGACCAGCGGATTGACGTGCGGCACCGACCACCCCTTGAGGACCCGGCGCGCCAGGTTCTCGATCGAGGAGGGGTAGTCCTTGGGCTTGGCGCCGAATCGCCGGTAGGCCTCGCGCCAGGGGGCGATGTGGGGGTGCTCGGCGATCTGGGTCCCCGCGAGGGAGAGGCGGACCCGTTCTTCCTCCTGACGGAGCGGGCCGGCCAGCCCGGCGCCGTCCCCGGTGTTGTCGATCCCCCAGGCGACGACGACGCCCAGCAAGACCTCGGGGAAGCGCGCGAAGACCTCCTCGGTGACGCGGAGGGCGGGCGTCACCGCTTCGAGATGGTGAGCTTCCCGAAGCTCACCCCGAGGTTGACGCCGGTGCCGTTGCCGGCCAGGGCGAGGGAAACCTCCCCCTTGGTCACCACCTGGGCCGTGGAGGACTTCCCCGCTCCGGCCTCGGCCCCGCCTTGGGCGTAGGTCCCGAACAGCTCGTCGATGTTGGCCACCTCGGAGAACTTGCCGTAGCCGTCCCGGATCTTGTACTTGCCGGCGGTCAGGCCGCCCCCCTTGGAGCTGAGGTGGACGCTGGCCTTCTGGCCGTTGTCGCAGGTGATCGTGCCGGACCCGCTGGCGGTCTTGTAAAACACGGACCAGCCGGACATGGTGAAGCGCATCTCGCAGACCGTCCCCTTGGCCTGGGCGGGAGCCCCCGCCAGGAGCCCGGCCGAGAGGGCGAGCAGGCAAAGAACGAAGCTCTTTCTCATGGACCCATCTCCCCAGTGAAGCCCGCTGTCCTGGCTGGAGGGCGGGCGCCTCGCGGCATTCTACCCGGGCTATACTGCAAGAAGCGTGAAAGGAGCGGTATGGAACCGATCGGCAAGGTCAATCTCCGTCAGAAGCTCGCCACCTTCTCGGACCACTGGAGCCCCAAGGTCGTGGCCGACCTCAACGGCCAGCAGGTGAAGCTGGCGAAATTCGCCGGCGAGTTCGTCTGGCACCACCACGACCACGAGGACGAGCTGTTCATGGTGCTGAAGGGGCGCTTCCGCATGGACTTCCGCGACCGCCAGGTCTGGCTGGAGGAGGGGGAGATGCTGGTCGTCCCCCGCGGTGTCGAGCACCGCCCGGTGGCCGAGGAGGAGGTGGAGATCCTCCTTTTCGAGCCCGCCTCGACCCTCAACACCGGCAA
>JAICSG010000470.1 GCA_025937035.1 Thermoanaerobaculia bacterium
GATCAGGTTGGCGAGCGGCGAGGAGGCGTCCAGCCGCCGGCCGCGGACTTTTGGGTCGGCGAGCACCCCCAAGCGGGGCTCGAACGAGAGGAGCGCCACGCTCTCCGGATGGAGGGCGAGGTCCACCTCGCGGCAGAGCAGGGTGCCCAGCTCCGCCACGCCGTGGGTCGCCCGGATGCGCTCGATGAGCAGGGTGAGCGTCTGCCGCGCGTCGTACTGCTCGCGGAAGAAGTGGCGGTCGATCGCGTCGAGCAGAGTGCGGCGGTAGCGCAGGGCCGCGCCTCCCACGATCACCGCGGCGACCAGGAGCGGCAGGCGGGGGCCCGAGAAGATGTCGTTGATCCTCTCGGTCCGGTGCTCGTAGACGTAGACGGCGAGCGCCACCAGGGGGATCAGGGCGAGGCCGATCGCCGAGTAGCGGGCCAGGGCGTACTGCAACGCCTTGCGGGCGATCAGCCGGACGTTGAGCACCTGGTGGACCGCCACGGCGTAGCTGGTGGTGAAGGGGACCGAGCAGAAGAGGAGGAACATCAGGATGTAGATTGGAAAGGGCGGGTCCAGCGATCTGCCCAGGATCGCGTCCACAGCCGCGTCGATCAGGATGAAGATCAGAAAGGGGGCCATGGCCGAGAGCCCGATCACGAAGAGGAGCACCCGCTGCCGCTCGGGCTCCGTGGTCTTGCGCATGCGGGTGAGCAGGAAGGCGAGGGCCAGGACCGACAGGCTGAGCACCACGCTATAGAAGCCGTAGCTTGGCTTCTCCGGAGCGACCTCGCTCAGGTTGGCCACCGGCCGGCTCCAACTCCTCGCCACGTTGACCAGCAGGAGCGCGAGCTCGGCGCCGAAGAGGACGCAGCCCGCAATCAGCGAGACCAGCGTCCCGGTGGCGAGCACGCGCCGGGTCCGGAACGAGAGGACGGTCGTCGGGAACTCCCCCACGAACTTCCAGAAAAAGAAGGGTAGGAAGGCGTCGAAGCACAGGCTGCTCAGCACCAGCGCCGGGTAGTCCAGGCCGAGGGCGCCGGACTGGACGAGCCGCAGGAGGGGGCGGTTGGAGAACGGGGTCGCCAGCAGCAGAAAGGCGGTGCCGAGCAGGGCGGCCCGGCGGTCGCCGGAGCCGCCCAGGAGGAGGATGGCGCCCCCGAGCCCATAGACGAACAAGGGAAGCACCAGCAGCAAGGGCGAGAGAATCGTGCTCTCGGCCTGGTCCGCGGGGGAGGGGACCCCCAGAACGACGCCGACGAGGGCGACGAGCAGCTTGGCGCCGACCAGGGCGAGGAGCAGTCGTTCCCAGAGATCACTCTTCACGTGCTGCTGGCCTCGCCCCTAGGTCCGGATATCTAAATCGTCGGATCCGGACAGTGAGGGCAGTCGGACGTCGTCTCCACGGTAGCGCAGATAGCATCACAGGCGTTTTTGTCGAGTTGAAGCTTGTCGTGTCCCTTCCTCAGCTCCTTGCCAAGATGCCTGAGCCGCTGCTGGATGGCCTTGCCCTCAGGCTTTTCCCAGACCTCCCGCGGGGTGGTCTGCACCTTCTTCGGGGTCTTGACGATCCAATTGTAGTACCGCTCGCGCAGAGCGGCCTCGACCTCGGGCGTCAGCGGCGCGCCGGCGCCCTCGCTGACCAGTTGGAGGATATGGGCCATGATCTCGTCTTGAGTCGGCATTTCACAGACCTCCCATGAGCAGATCGAAATTTGATGTTGCCCGGCAACATGCCGGACGCGGCGGAGACCGCAAATTTTCGTTGGCTCGGTAAAATTTTAGAGCAACAGGGAAGAGCGGTCAATCGAGGCAATCGAGGATGAAACGGCCAGGGGCGCGGAGACCGGCCCGCGCCCCTGGCTTTCTTCTATCTCAGGCCCGGCGCCGCCGGAGCATCACGGCGCCACCCATCGCCAGCAGCAGAGCCAGCAGCAGGAGCCCCATCTCGTCGAGCGTCGGGACGTCGATCACCGACGCCTGTCCCACCGTGAAGGCGGTCGGGTCGCCGGTGCCCCGGACGGCCGGATCGTCGCTGACGCCGTTCGCATCGTTGGTGCCGTTGCCATCGGAGTCATACGAGAAGGTCGCCTGGTTGGAGATCGACGTCCCCTGGGCGGTCCCGGCCTTGACGGTGGCCTGGATGGTGATCGTCACCGAGCCGCTCGCCGGGATCGAGCCGTTCCAGGTCACGGTGTTGGTCGCCACCGTGGCCACCGCCGTGCCGGAGGTGGCGCTCGCCGAGACCAGCGTCAGGCTGGAGGGGAGCACGTCGGTCAGCTCGTTGCCCGGGTTGTCGGCTTGAGCGGCCGTGCCGGTGTTGCTCAGCACGACCGTATAAGTGACGGTGCCGCCCGGCTGGAAGCTGCCGCTCACCGACTTGGTGGCGGAGACGGTGGCGCCGGCCGGCGCGGTCACCGTGTCGGTGTCGGTGGCCGAGTTGTTGCCCTGGGTCGGGTCGGTGACGCTGCCCGGAGCCGTCACCGTGGCCGTGTTGGAGAGCGTGCCGGTGGCCGAGGCCGAGACCGTGCAGCTCGCCGTGTAGGTCACGCTGCCGCCGCTGGGCAGATTGACCGAGTCGTTGATGCTCCCCGAGCCGGAGGCCGTGCAGGTGCCGCCGCCCGCGCCCACGCAGGTCCAGGCACAGGTCAGCGAGGCCGGGAAGGTGTCCGCCACCGTGGCGCCCGCGGCGTCGCTCGGGCCCGCGTTGGAGGCCGTGATGGTGTAGGTCGTCGAGCCGCCGGCGGTGACCGAGGTCACGCCGTCGGTCTTGGTGATCGAGAGGTCCGAGGTCGCGCCGAGCCCGTCGACGTCGGTGGCCGAGTTGTTGCCCGTGGTCGGATCGTTGACGCCGCCCGGCGCCGCCACGGTCGCCGTGTTGGAGAGCGAGCCGGTGGCCGAAGCCGAGATGGTGCAGCTCGCCGTGTAGGTGACGCTGCCGCCGCTGGGCAGGTTGACCGTGTCGTTGATGTTGCCCGAGCCGGAGGCGGTGCAGGTGCCGCCGCCCGCCCCCACACAGGTCCAGGTGCAGGTCAAAGAGGCCGGGAAGGTGTCGGCCACCGTGGCGCCCGGGGCGTCGCTCGGTCCGGCGTTGGAGGCCGTGATGGTGTAGGTCGTCGAGCCGCCCGGAGTGGCCGAGGTCACGCCGTCGGTCTTGGTGATCGCGAGATCCGCGCTCGGCGCCAGCGTATCCGTATCGGTGGCCGAGTTGTTGCCCGTGGTCGGATCGTTGACGCCGCCCGGAGCCGCCACGGCCGCCGTGTTGGAGAGCGAGCCGGTGGCCGAGGCCGAGATGTTGCAGCTCGCCGTGTAGGTGACGCTGCCGCCGGCCGGCAGGTTGACCGTGTCGTTGACGTTGCCGGAGCCGGAGGCGGTGCAGGTGCCGCCGCCCGCGCCCACGCAGGTCCAGGTGCAGGTGAGGGAGGCCGGGAAGGTGTCCGCCACCGTGGCGCCTGGAGCGTTGCTGGGGCCGGCGTTGGAGGCCGTGATGGTGTAGGTCACCGAGCCGCCCGGGGTGGCCGTGGTCACCCCGTCGGTCTTAGTGATGGAGAGATCCGCGTTCGGCGTCAGCGTGTCGGTGTCGGTCGCGCTGTTGTTGCCCGTGTTGGAGTCGGAGGTCCCGCCGTTGGCGACCGTGGCGGTGTTGGAGAGCGTGCCCGTCGCCGAGGGGTCGATCGCGCAGGTCGCCGTGTAGGTGACGCTGCCGCCGGCCGGCAGGTTGACGGTGTCGTTGAGGTTGCCCGTGCCGGACGCCGTGCAGGTGCCGCCGCCTGCGCCCACGCAGGTCCAGGTGCAGGTGAGGACGGCCGGGAAGGTGTCCGCCACCGTGGCGCTGGCGTCGGCGTCCGGTCCGGCGTTGGAGGCCGTGATGGTGTAGGTCACCGAGCCGCCCGGCGTGGCCGTGGTCACGCCGTCGGTCTTGGTGATCGCGAGATCCGTCACCGGGAACAGGCCGACCAGCACGGGGTCGTGGTCGGAGGCCCGGTAGGGGGTGCCCGGAGCGAAGACCACCCGCGGCGGCGTCAGCGCGGAGCCGTCCGGCTTCTCCTCGAAGGTGGCTTCGCCGGTGTCCTTGACCTCGTCGTTGTAGTCGAACAGGTCGGCCTCGTCGGCGTTGATGTGCCACGGGGCGGCGCCGGTCACCTGCGGCAGCAGGCTGGCGTTGGCGAAGCCGTAGTCCAGGTGGCCCAGCTCGGCGCTGAACAGGTAGGAGTAGGTGCTCGGGTCGAACTGGGTCTCGAGGTCGGTGTAGCCGCCCGCCTCCAGCGTCGTCACCGGGTCCTCCATGGCGTACGAGTTGAAGTCACCGAGGAGGAGGACGTCCGGATCGCCCGCGGCCGGAATCACCGTCCCGTTGA
>JAICSG010000524.1 GCA_025937035.1 Thermoanaerobaculia bacterium
AAAGAGATGGACGCCGTGATGCGGCAGACGGGCTTCCAGGGGGACCGCGCCGCCTTCCTCAAGTTCCTGCGCACCGACCCCCGGTTCTACCCCAAGACGCCGCGTGAGCTGCTGGAGCGGGCCTCGTTCATCGCCAAGAAGATCGACGGCAAGCTCCCCTCCGAGTTCGGACGGCTGCCCCGCCTCCCCTACACCGTCAAGCCAGTGCCGGACGACATCGCCCCCAAGTACACCTCGGGGCGCTACGTCGAGGCCCCTCAGGGGAGCACGCAGGCGGGGATCTTCTGGGTCAACACCTACCAGCTGGAGAGCCGGCCGTACTACAACCTGACCGCGCTGGCCCTCCACGAGTCCGTGCCGGGGCACCACCTCCAGATCTCTCTCAGCCGGGAGCTGAGCGACCTGCCGGACTTCCGGCGCTTCTCCTACATCTCGGCCTTCGGCGAGGGGTGGGGGCTCTACTCGGAGTGGCTGGGCCTGGAGATGGGGATGTACGACGACGACCCCTACAGCAACTTCGGGCGCCTCGGCTACGAGATGTGGCGCGCCTGCCGGCTGGTGGTGGACACAGGCGTCCATGCCAAGGGGTGGACGCGCCAGCAGGCGATCGACTACATGGCGGCCCGCACCTCGCTGCCGCTCCACGAGGTGGAGACCGAGGTCGACCGCTACATCTCCTGGCCGGGGCAGGCGCTCTCCTACAAGCTCGGCGAGATCAAGATCAAGGAGCTGCGGCGCAAGGCGGAGAAGGAGCTGGGGACGAGCTTCGACGTCCGCGCCTTCCATGATGTGGTCCTGGGCAGCGGCTCGGTGCCGCTCAACGTGCTGGAGAACAACGTGGATCAGTGGCTCGCGTCCCAGCACCGGGAGCGGGCGGCCCGCTGACGTCCGATGGCCCGCGGCGCCAAGACCTGCGTCTTCTGTGAGATCGCACGGGGGGCGGCCGGAGCGGAGATCGTCCTGGAGAACGATACCGTGGTCGCCTTCCTCGATCACCGGCCGCTGCTGCCGGGGCACTGCCTGCTGATCCCGAAGGTCCACGTGGAGACCCTGCCGGACCTGCCGGAGGATCTCCTGGCGCCCTACTTCCGCGACGTCCAGATCCTGGAGAGGGCCATGGAGCGGGGCCTCGGCGCCGAAGGGTCGTTCGTGGCGGTGAACACGAAGATCAGCCAGAGCGTGCCGCACCTCCACGTCCACGTCGTCCCCCGCTGGAAGGGGGACGGCCTGTTCTCTCCAAAGCTGGTCTGGAAGCGCTCGCCCTACAAGGACGACGCGGCCCGCCAGACGGTGGGGGAAAAGCTCCGTCAGGCGGTCGAGGAGATCCGGGGATCCCGGTAGCGCCATGCCGGGCGCTGATTCCATCCTGCGGACGGTCTCGGATCTGGCCGAGCGCGCGATCGCAAAGATTCCGGAGCCCCAGGGCGGCGCGACGAAAAACGAGCTGTTGATCCTCAAGGAGCTGCTGATGGACGCGAGGCCGCCGAAGCTGATGATCCTGGGCCGCCGCGGGGCCGGCAAGTCGTCGCTGGTCAACGCGATCTTCGGCGAACGGGTGGCGGCGGTCGGCTCCGTGCTCTCCGAGACCGGCCGCCCCATCTGGTACTCCTACCAGGGTCCTCGGGGGGAGATGAAGATCCTCGACACCCGCGGCCTCGGCGACCGCACGCGCCCCGAGGCGGCGAATTTCCAGGATGCCCTCGACGAGGTCCGCGCCGTGCTGGTGGAGGAGCACCCGGACGCCATCCTCTTCCTCTGCAAGGCCAAGGACGTCGACTCCCACATCGCCCAGGACATGGCCAACATCGAGGCGGTGCGCGCCTTCATCGCCGAGAAGCACCGCTACGAGGCCCCCGTGGTGGCGGTGGTCACCCAGGTGGACGAGCTCGATCCCAAGAGGGTGGAGCCCCCCTACGAGAACGAGACCAAGCGGCGCAACATCGACACCGCCGTGCGGACCATCGAGGAGGCCCTCACCGAGCGCGGCATCGCGCTGGCGCGGGTGATCCCCGTCTCCACCTACGCCGAGTACGAGGGGGACCAGCGGGTCTACGACAACTACTGGAACGTGGAGGAGCTGGTCGACTACCTGGTCGACGTGCTCCCCCGGAGCGCCCAGGTCCAGATGGCCCGCCTCTCCCAGCTCCAGGCCGTGCAGCGGAAGCTGGCCCGGAAGATGACCGCGGCGGCGGCGGCCGTGGCCGGAGGGATCGCCGCGGCGCCGATCCCCATCGCGGACATCCTCCCCCTGACGGCGCTCCAGATCGGCCTCATCACCGGCATCGCCTATCTCTCCGGCCGGGAGATGTCGAAGGCGGCGGCGCGGGAGTTTCTCGCCGCGCTCGGGGTCAACGTTGGAGCGGCGTTCGCCCTGCGGGAGGGGGCGCGGGCGCTGGCCAAATTCGTCTTTCCCGGGGCCGGCTCCGCGGTCTCGGCCGGCGTGGCCTTCGCCGGCACCTGGGGGATCGGCGAGGCCGCGATCGCCTACTTCATCGAGAAGCGGCCGATCGCGGAGGCGCGGGAGCGGCTCCGGCGGAAGCGGCGGGAGACGAAAGAGGAAAGATCTCCCGGAGCGCCTGCATGATCTCCTGCCGCCGTTGCGGGCCTTCCGGCGCACCGGAGCGCGCGATCATCGTCTCGAGCAGGCAGCTGAGCTCGCGCTTTCTTTCCTCGTCCAGCGCCAGGGCCAGGAAGGCCGCCAGCTGCTCCACGACAGTCCCCTGAGCCGGCTCTCCTCCCGCCAGGACACGGAGGATCGAGCGCACATGCTCCTGGCGGTCGCCTTCCACCTGGCGGCCGCCGTTCAGCACGTCGTCCACGCGCAGGGCCACGCAGTAGGCCGCGCGCAGGGCCCGGGTCTGGCGCCAGCGGAACAGCGACACCCGGGTGAGGGTGAGGAAGGGGCGCAGGCGGCGGACGCGCCAGCGCAGGTAGTAGGAGAGCTCCTGCAGGCAGAGGCCATCGATCCGCAGGGCGTCGAGAGACCGGTCGTCGGACGCCCGGCGTTGCACGGTGGTCACGCCGGCGAGGCCGAGGGCGATCCCGGCCGCGAGGTCGAGGATCTGGTGCTCGTGAATCAGCATCCCCGAGGCGCAGACCGCCAAGATCCACAGGGAGAACAGGGTCCGCCCCAGCCAGCCGCACCGCCGCCCGAAGACGATCGCAGCGGTCACCGCGAAGGCCATGTGGAGGGAGGGGAGCTTGTTGTAGTCGAGGTTGAGCCGGTCCGCCATGTGGAAGACGCCGCCCAGGAACCCCGAGGCCATGCGGGGCGGATAGGCCTGCGCCAGGGGGGCCACGAGGAAGACGACGCCGGCCACCAGCGTCTCCGCCGTGAGGGTGAGGAAGAACGGCATGAACGTGCGCCACGTCCGCAGGACGAACGGGGTCAGCAGCAGCAGCAGGGGCACGGTCAGGTAGACCAGGGTCCAGGAGGGGAGGAACGGCAGGCGCATCTCCCAGGGGAAATAGAAATCCATGTGAGGCCGGCGCAGCTTGGCGAGCAGGCTCGTGCCACCGTAGACCGAGTAGAAGATCTTGAAAAAGAGGTAGGACAGCGGGAGCGTGAGCCGCAGGCCCGACATACCCGGCCAGGCCAGGAAGGGCTCCCTCCCTCCTCGGATGGATCGCGAGCTCTCTGCGGCGGATGAAGCGGCCATGAGGTTGAGATCCAGAGCTCGGAAGATCGGTTCCTGTCTTGCCTGGGAGAACAGGATCTCGCGTCGATTCCTTCCCATCATTGTAGACCGGCCCTGAGGCGGAGGGGGCCTGCGGCTCCGGGAGAGGGTGCTCTGCCCGGTTGCGCGTATGCGGATCTTCATTCTAAGATCCGTGCCGTGAATCCGAAAAATCGCCGTGCCCAGCGGAGACCTGCCGGGAAGGGCCGTACCTCCCAGAAACGAATTGTGAAACAGCCTGTTTCACAATTGACCTTGGACTATCCCCTTCTCCTGGAAGATCTTA
>JAICSG010000782.1 GCA_025937035.1 Thermoanaerobaculia bacterium
ACCCCCCCCTCCCCCCCCACCCCTACCCCCCCCCCCCCCTTTTTTTCGGGGTGTTGCGTACCCCCGCGGGGGGGGGGTGGGGGGGGGCCCCCCCCCCCCCCCCCCCCAACGACAACAGCCCGCGGACGAGGGCCCACCCCTTCCCCACCCCCAAAGGCACCAGGCTCGCCACCGCCACCAACCCCCACCCCGCCACCCCAGGCGAGGTGAGGCGCAGCACCGCCGCGAGCGGCGGCAGGTAGACCGCCAGCAGCAGCAGGCCCGAGCAGGAGAGGACGGCCCCCCAGACCCAGGGGCTGCGGACCACCTCGCTCCGGCCCATGTTGAACACGTGCCAGAGTTGGGCGAAGGAGAGGGTGAGGAAGGCCACCGTCACCGATCTTGCCTCGCCGAGATGGAGGATGCGGAAGGCCATTTCCAGCGCCGCGAAGACGGCGGCGGTCATCACGGCGGCATAGCCCGCGATCCCCAGCCACTGCGGGCGGCCCAGGAGCGGCTCCTGAGGATCGCGCGGCGGCCGCTCCATCACCCCGGGCCCACCCTCGCCCATCCCCAGGGCCAGGGCCGGCAGGACGTCCGTCACCAGATTGAGGAAGAGGAGCTGGAGCGGCAGCACCGGGAGCGGCAGGGAGGTGATCGGCGCGCTCGCCACCACCAGGATCTCGGACGTGTTGCAGGAGAGCAGGAAGAAGACGAAGCGCCGGATGTTGCCGAAGATCACCCGTCCCTGGCGGACGGCGGCGGCCAGGGTGGCGAGGGAGTCGTCCTTGAGCACCACGTCGGCCGCCTCGCGGGCCACCTGGCTGCCGTGGCGGCCCATGGCGATGCCGATGTCCGCCTTGCGCAGGGCCGGCGCGTCGTTGACGCCGTCGCCGGTCATCGCCACCACCCCACCCGCGTGCTGGAACAGGCTCACCAGGTCGAGCTTCTGCTCGGGATCGACGCGGGCGAAGACGTCCGCCTCCAGCAGGCGCCGGTGCTCCTCGGGCGAGGCCTCGGCGGCCCGCCGGAGCTCCCGGCCGGTCACCACCTTGGGATCGTCTCCGCCGAGCCCCACCGACCGCGCCACCGCCGCCGCCGTGGGCGCTTGGTCGCCGGTGACCATCACCACCCGGATGCCCGCCCTCCGGCAGGCGTCCAGGGCCGGACGGGCATCCGCGCGCGGCGGGTCCTCGAGCACGGCGAGCCCCCGCCAGCTCAAGCCCGAGTAGGGGGATTCCTCCGCGGAGGCGGTTGTCCGCTCGGCCAGGCCCAGGATGCGGAACCCTTGGCCCCCCAGCTCGTGATTGCGATCGAGCCAGCGGTGATGCTCCTCGTCCGGAAGACCGCAGGCGGCCAGCACCGCCTCGGGGGCGCCTTTGACGGCCACCCGGAAGCCGTCCGATGCGCGATGGAAGGTCGCCATCATCTGCGTGGCCGGATCGAACGCCTCCTCCCGCTCGCGGGGGAAGCGCCGCAGGAGCTCCGCGCGGTCGAGCCCGGCCCGCTCCCCGGCCGCCAGCAGGGCCAGCTCCAGGGGATCGCCCACCCCCGCGCCGGCGTTGTTGCAGAGCACGGCGATCTCCAAAGCTTGCCGGGCCTCAGGCGCGTCCGCTTCCGGCGGCAGATCGCCACCCTCGACCGCGAGCCGGGTGAGGGTCATCCGATTCTCGGTGAGCGTACCCGTCTTGTCGGTCGCCACGAGGGTGACGGCCCCCAGGGTCTCCACCGACGACAGCCGGTTCACCAGGGCATTGCGCCGCGCCATCCGCCAGACCCCGCGGGCGAGGGCCAGGGTGGCCACGATGGGGAGCCCCTCGGGCACGGCGGCCACGGCGAGGGCGATCCCGGTTTCGATCATCAAAAAGATCCCGCGGCCGGCGAGCACG
Organism: Thermoanaerobaculia bacterium; assembly: GCA_025937035.1. Taxonomy (GTDB): domain Bacteria; phylum Acidobacteriota; class Thermoanaerobaculia; order Multivoradales; family UBA5704; genus DATARR01. Next base: position 1,869 of record JAICSG010000782.1, read on the forward strand.
CCCGTAATCGTGGTGAGCGCGGCGATCCCCAGAGTCACCAGGCCGAGCGTGCGCCCCAGGCGCTCCAGCCGGTCCTCCAGTGGGGTCCTTTCGCCGCCGGAGGCCTCGGCCAGGGCGGCGATGCGGCCGAGCTCGGTCGCCATCCCCGTCGCCACCACCACCCCCTCGCCGGAGCCGCGGACCACCGGCGTCCCCCGGAAGAGCATGCCGGCGCGCTCGGCCAGCGGGGTCTCCTCGGGCACCGGATCGGCCCCCTTGTCCACCGGCAGCGATTCGCCCGTGAGCTGCGATTCGTCCACCTGGAGCCGCGAGGCCGCGAGCAGGCGCAGGTCCGCGGTCACCAGATCGCCCGCCTCCAGGATGGCGACGTCCCCTGGCGCGATCTCCTCGGCGGGGACCTCGCGCACCGTGCCGTCGCGGCGGACGCGGGTCGAGGAGGTGCCCAGCCGGCGCAGGGCCTCCATCGAGCGCACCGCCTTGAGCTCGGTGGCGAAGCCGATCCCCGTGTTCAAAAGGATCACGGCGGCGATGGCGATCCCCTCGGCCCATTCGCGGAAGACGAACGAGGCCGCCGTGGCCGCCACCAGCAGGAGGGTGACCAGGCTCTGGACCTGCCGGAGGAGGATCGTCCAGGCGCTCACCGGCCGCGCCTCCCGCAGGCGGTTCGGCCCCGCGATCGCCAGCCGCCGCGCCGCCTCGGCCGCGCTCAACCCCTCGCCCGGACGCACGGCGAGAGCATCGGCGACACCGGCGGCGGGGAGGGCCCAGGGATCAGGAGGGATGGGAGGGAGATCGGGCACGGTCTTACGATATCCCGGACCGTTGGACCCTCATCACCAGCGCATTCGATCGAACGGCCCCGCCTCCTCCTCTACCGGAGCATGATCCGTAGTCGGAAGGCTCTGCTCGGCGGAAACGTCGATAAATGAAAGTCGAGCTTACCTTCCCGCCCGAAGGCGTCGGGCAGCAGG
>JAICSG010000223.1 GCA_025937035.1 Thermoanaerobaculia bacterium
AAGCTGCTCGACCAGGGTCAGGCGGGCGACAACATCGGGGTTCTGCTGCGCGGCACGAAGAAGGACGACGTGGAGCGGGGTCAGGTGCTGGCGAAGCCGGGGTCGATCAAGCCGCACACGAAGTTCAAGGGCGAGGTGTACGTGCTGACGAAGGAGGAGGGCGGCCGTCACACGCCGTTCTTCAACGGGTATCGTCCGCAGTTCTACTTCCGGACGACGGACGTGACGGGCGTGGCGAAGCTTCCCGAGGGCACGGAGATGGTGATGCCCGGGGACAACGTGAACCTGGAGATCGAGCTGATCGCGCCGATCGCGATGGAGAAGGGCGTGCGCTTCGCCATCCGCGAGGGGGGCCGCACCGTCGGCGCCGGCACGGTCACGGAGATCGTCGCCTAGGAATGGGGCTTTGTTGGACGTGGAGGGGAGGGGCCTTCCGGCTCCTCCCCGGACGCGTTTTGACATAGACGCTTTGACAGCGAGGTAATCAGTACAGGCCAGTAGCTCATAATGGTAGAGCATCGGTCTCCAAAACCGAGGGTTGGGGGTTCGAGTCCCTCCTGGCCTGCCAATCTTTTTCAGTCTGTGGATGTTCGTTAGATCGAGGCCCAAAGCGATGGATTGGTGGACGAAGACGAAAGAGTTCCTGTCGGAGGTCCGCACCGAGATGCGGAAGGTGAGCTTCCCGACCCGCGACGAGGTGGTGGGGACGACGATCATCGTGCTGATCACCAGCGTCATTTTCGGGATCTACCTGTTCGCCGCGGACCGCATCATCGTCTGGGCGTACCAGGGCATCGTGAAGGTGTTTGGATGACCGACGAGAAGAGCCCCGACCGGAAGTGGTACATCGTCCACACCTACTCCGGGTTCGAGGAGCGGGTGAAGGAGACCCTGCGCCAGCGCGCCGACGCGCTCGGCATGGGGGACGCCTTCGGCGAGATCCGCATCCCGACCGAGACGGTGGTCGAGTACAAGGGGGGGAAGAAGAAGGAGACGCAGCGCAAGTTCTTCCCCGGCTACATTCTGGTCGAGATGGAGATGTCGGACGCCGCCTGGCACGTGGTGAAGAACACGCCCAAGGTGACGGGCTTCGTGGGCACCGGCAAGAAGCCGACCCCGCTCTCGGAGGATGAGGTCAACAACATCCTCGAGCAGGTGGTCACGGCCAAGGAGAAGCCGAAGCCGAAGTACATGTTCGAGAAGGCGGAGCCGGTGCGGATCACCGACGGCCCGTTCAACAATTTCACGGGCGTGGTGGACGAGGTGAACCTCGACCGCAACACGCTCAAGGTGATGGTGACGATCTTCGGCCGGCAGACGCCGGTCGAGCTGGACTTCTCGCAAGTCCAGAAACTGTAGGGGCGGCCCTGGGTGGCCGCCCTGAAACGGGGTTGAGGCAATGGCCAAGAAAGTCGTTGGACAGATCAAGCTGCAGATTCCGGCCGGCGCGGCGACGCCGGCGCCCCCGGTGGGCCCCGCGCTGGGCCAGGCGGGCGTCAACATCATGGACTTCGTGAAGAATTTCAACGCCCGGACGGCGTCGCAGTCTGGCCTGATCATCCCCGTGGTCATCACCGTCTACGCCGACCGGAGCTACACCTTCATCACCAAGACGCCCCCGGCGCCGATCCTGCTGATCAAGGCGGCGGGAATCGACAAGGGGTCGGGCGAGCCGAACAAGAAGAAGGTCGGCAAGGTGACGCGGGCGCAGGTCGAGGAGATCGCCAAGACCAAGCTGCCGGACCTCAACGCGGCGAGCCTCGAGGCCGCCATCAAGACGATCGAGGGGACCGCCCGCTCGATGGGCATCGAGATCCAGGGCTGAGGGCCCGGGACAAGGAGAACAGTCGTGCCGAAGCATGGAAAGAAGTACCGGCAGGCGGTCGAGAAGGTCGAGACGCGCCCCTATCCGCTGCAGGACGCGATCGCCCTCGCGGAGCAGGTCAAGTACGCCAAGTTCGACGAGACGCTGGAGGTCGTGATGCGCCTGGGGGTCGACCCCAAGCACGCCGACCAGATGGTGCGCGGCACGGTGGTGCTGCCGCACGGCCTGGGCACGGTCTCCCGGGTGCTGGTGTTCGCCAGCGGCGAGAAGATCCGCGAGGCCGAGGAGGCCGGCGCCGACCACGTGGGCGGCGACGATCTGGCGAAGCGGATCGAGGGGGGGTGGCTGGACTTCGACTCGGTCGTGGCCACCCCGGACATGATGCGCGTCGTCGGACGCCTCGGCAAGGTGCTCGGCCCCCGCGGCCTGATGCCCAACCCGAAGGCGGGCACGGTGACGCTCGACGTCGCGAAAGCGGTGCAGGAGATCAAGGCCGGCAAGGTGGAGTTCCGCGTCGACAAGACGGGGATCATCCACGCGCCGGTCGGCAAGCTCTCCTTCGGCACCGATCGATTGAAGGACAACGCCGAGGCCCTGATCGGCGCCGTGGTGAAGGCGAAGCCGAGCGCGGCCAAGGGCAAGTACGTCAAGGGGATCAGCCTCTCCTCGACGATGGGCCCCGGCATCCAGGTGGACGAGACCGCGGCGGCGGTCACCGAGGCGTAGGCCAGGGTTAGGAGATAACGACGATGCCTTTGACCCGTACCGACAAAGAGCAGATGCTGGCCGAGTACGAAGGGGGTCTCGCCAAGGCGCCGCACGCCTTCCTCCTCGGCTACCAGGGGATCACGGTCCCGCAGGTGACCGAGCTGCGCAGCCGGGTCCGCCAGAGCGGCGGCGAGTACGTGGTGGTGAAGAACACCCTCGCCCTGCGCGCCATCGACAGCCAGGCCCTCGACCAGCTCAAGGAGCACTTCGTGGGGCCCACGGCGGTCGTCTTCAGCCTCACCGACCCGGTGTCGGTGGCCAAGGCGCTGACCGATTACGCCAAGGACGTGCCGGCCATCAAGCTGAAGGCCGGCCTCGTCGAGGGGCGGGCCATCGCCGCCGACCAGATCAAGGACATCGCCTCGCTGCCCAGCCGCGAGGAGCTGATCGCGAAGCTGCTGTTCCTGCTGCAGTCGCCGGTCACGCGGTTCGCCCGCGTGCTGGCCGCGGTGCCGCAGTCGTTCGTGATGGTTCTGGACCAGGTCCGGAAGCAGAAGGAAGAATCCGCCTGAGGGTTTGAAGAATAAAGGGAAACGAATTCCGGACCTAGGAGTCCGCAGCGTTTAAGGAGAGGAACAAATGGCTATCGCGACGCAAGACTTCATTTCGCAGATCGACCAGCTCACCGTGCTCGAGCTGAACAACCTGGTCAAGGCCCTGGAGGAGCACTACGGGGTGTCCGCGGCGGCGGCGGCGGTGGCGATGCCGGCCGGCGGCGGCGCGGCGGCGGCGGCTCCGGCGGCCGAGGAGAAGACCGAGTTCGACGTCGTCCTCAAGGCGGCCGGTGACAAGAAGATCAACGTCATCAAGGCGGTCCGCGAGGTGACGAGCCTCGGCCTCAAGGAGGCCAAGGACCTCGTGGAGTCCGCTCCCGCCACCGTCAAGGAAGCGGTCTCGAAGGACGAGGCCGAGTCGATCAAGAAGAAGTTCGAAGAGGCCGGGGCCACGATCGAGATCAAGTAAGCGCGAGCGAGAGGAGCCACGCTACGCCTCAAGCTCAACGAGCAGTCTCAGATACCGGCACGGCGTCCGGCCCGGGCATAAACCGGGCGCGGGCGCTGTTCTGGTCTATGTTCACCATGTCCGGTGACCTTCCGCGGGGCGAGCGGGGGGCCGGGCATGGTGTCTCCTGCTTCCGGAGCCCCCCTGACTCCGGAGCTGGACCGTCGCCCCCGGAAACTTTGTTTGCCGCGTAGAAGAGACGTACCCATCTACCCAGGCATCGAGGAGATAGCAAGACCCCTATGGACACGCTTTCCACCCCGCAGATCTCAGCGCGCAACGGCCACCGGAAGGATTTCTCCCGCATCACGACGTCGCTGCCGATCCCGAACCTGATCGACGTCCAGCGGCGGAGCTACGAGCGCTTCCTGCAGATGAACCTGCTGCCCGAGGAGCGGGCGAACCAGGGCTTGCAGGCGGTCTTCACGGGCATCTTTCCGTTCTCCGACTTTCGCGAGACCTGCTCGCTCGACTTCGTCAAGTACCAGATCGGAGACTGGCAGTGTAAGTGCGGCGAGCTGAAGGGCCTCGAGTACCTCCGCATGACCTGCACCAACTGCGGTGCCAAGATCATGACCGACCATCCCCACGAGGAGACGGTCACCTGCACGGAGTGCGGCTTCGTCAATAAGAACCGGGTGACGAAGTGCGACATCTGCGGCAACCCCGTGGACCTGCAGCTCAAGTACTCGATCTCGGACTGCCAGGAGCGCGGCATGACCTTCGCCGTGCCGCTGAAGGTCACCTTCCGCCTCTTCGTGTATGACCGCGACCCCGAGACCGGCACGCGCATGATGCGCGACGCCAAGGAGGAGGAGGTCTACTTCGGCGACATCCCGCTGATGACGGACAACGGCACGTTCATCATCAACGGCACCGAGCGCGTCATCGTCTCCCAGCTCCACCGGAGCCCCGGCGTCTTCTTCACCAAGGAAGGCCCCCGCTCCTACCTCGCCAAGATCATCCCGTACCGCGGCTCCTGGGTGGAGTTCGAGTACGACCAGAAGGACGTGCTGTCGGTCCGCATCGACCGCAAGCGCAAGTTCCACGGCACGGTCTTCCTGCGCGCCCTGGGGCTGGAGTCCGACGAGTCGATCCTCCGCCAGTTCTACACCCCGGTCGGCCTCTCCTCGGAAGGGGCGGGCAAGTTCACCCTGCACGTCGGACCCAAGGTGCTGGAGCCCGAGCGGCTGAAGGACCGCCAGAGCCGTGGCCGCCGCGAGTCGTACCCGATCTTCGCCGGCATCACCCTCTCCAAGGATCAGATCGGCAAGCTCGACACCGGCCAGACGATCGCCTTCGAGGTGGACCGCGAGGACCTGGAGCGCGCCTTCTTCATCGGCGACGTGGTCGATCTCGACACCGGCGAGGTCCTCTTCGAGGCCAACGAGCTGGTGCCCGAGGACGTGGACGAGCGGCTCGACGGCCGCAACCACACCCCGGTCGAGGTCTTCTTCCCCGACTGGGAGCTGGTGGGCGCCACCCTTTCGAACACGCTGGCCAAGGACACCACCAAGAGCTCGCGCGAGGCGCTGATCGAGATCTATCGCCGCATGCGCCCGGGCGATCCTCCGACCCTGGAGAGCGCCCGCTCGCTGTTCTACGGCATGTTCTTCGACGCCAAGCGCTACGACTTCTCGCGGGTCGGCCGCTTCAAGTTCAACATCAAGCTGGACACCGAGGTGCCGGTCGACCAGAAGACCCTCGGCGCGGACGACTTCTTCCGCGTCATCGAGTACCTGCTGCGCCTGCAGAAGGACGCCGGCCGGGTGGACGACATCGACAACCTGGGCAACCGCCGCGTGCGCGCCGTGGGCGAGCTGCTGGAGAACCAGTTCCGCATCGGCCTCGTGCGCATGGAGCGGGCGATCAAGGAGAAGATGTCGGTCCACCAGGACATCGACTCGGCGATGCCGCACGACCTGATCAACTCCAAGCCGGTGATCGCGGCGATCAAGGAGTTCTTCGGCTCGTCGCAGCTCTCGCAGTTCATGGACCAGACCAACCCGCTCTCCGAGGTCACCCACAAGCGGCGCCTCTCGGCCCTCGGACCGGGCGGCCTCTCGCGCGAGCGGGCCGGCTTCGAGGTGCGCGACGTGCACGCCACGCACTACGGCCGCATCTGCCCCATCGAGACGCCGGAAGGCCCGAACATCGGCCTGATCTCGTCGCTGGCCACCTACGCCCGGATCAACGACTACGGGTTCATCGAGAGCCCGTACAAGAAGGTCGAGGGGGGCCGGGTGCTCGACCACTTCCGGATCATGAAGGTGGGCGACGGCCAGCTCCGTCTCGGACAGGTGGTCACCAGCGACGAGCTGAAGGCGGAGAACGAGCGCCTGACCAAGGCCGGCAAGCGGCCGGTGGAGGCCGAGCCGCACGCCTTCTATCTCTCGGCGTGGGACGAGGAGAAGTACATCATCGCGCAGGCCAACGCCCGCCTCGACGAGGGTGGCTACTTCGTGCAGGACCGCATCATCTCGCGCGCCGGCGGCGACTTCATCTCCGTCGAGCGGGACCGCATCGACTACATGGACATCAGCCCCAAGCAGCTGGTGTCGGTGGCCGCGGCGCTCATCCCGTTCCTGGAGAACGACGACGCCAACCGCGCGCTGATGGGCTCGAACATGCAGCGCCAGGCGGTGCCGCTGCTCCGCTCCGACTCGCCGATCGTGGGCACCGGCCTCGAGGGGATCGTGGCCCAGGACTCCGGCGCGGTGGTGCTCACCAAGCGGGGCGGCGTGGTCGACTCGGTGGACGCCGAGCGCATCATCGTGCGCGTGGAGGGCGAGGACCTGGAGACCGGCGAGACCAAGGACTTCGGCGCCGACATCTACCAGCTCATCAAGTTCCGCCGCTCCAACCAGAACACCTGCATCACCCAGAAGCCGGTGGCCTACGAGGGGCAGCGGGTCAAGAAGGGGGACGTGCTGGCCGACGGCCCCTGCACCGAGCTGGGCGAGCTGGCGCTGGGCCGCAACGTGCTGGTCGCCTTCATGCCCTGGCGCGGGTACAACTTCGAGGACGCAATCCTGATCTCCGAGAAGCTGGTGCGGGAGGACTACTACACCTCCATCCACATCGAGGAGTTCGAGATCGAGGCCCGCGACACCAAGCTGGG
>JAICSG010001198.1 GCA_025937035.1 Thermoanaerobaculia bacterium
GGCAAGTCGACTACCTGATCGCCTTCATCGAGGGCTCCCAGCGGGGGATCATCAAGTCGCCCCCCCGCGGCGGCGGCCGGGGAGGAGGCGAGCCTGAATAGCTTGAAAGTCGGCGTCTTCGGTACCGGCTCGATGGGCCGGAACCACGTCCGCCTGCTGTCGTCGCTCCCCGGTGCCGAGCTGGTGGGGGTCTACGATCCCAAGCCGGAGGCGGCCGAGGCGGCGGCGCGGGACCATGGCGCGCGGGTCTTTCCGCGGCTGGAGGAGCTGGCCGGGGAGATCGAGGCCGCCGTGGTGGCGGCGCCCACGGTGGCCCACGCGGACATGGGCTGCGAGCTGCTGGGCCGCGGCCTCCACCTGCTGATCGAGAAGCCCCTGGCGGCGAGCCTGGAAGAGGCCGACCGTTTGCTGGCCCAGGCCGGCGGCCGGGTGCTGGCCGTGGGGCACGTCGAATTCTTCAATCCGGCGGTGCAGGCCCTGCTGTCGGTCGGCTCGCCGCCGCGCTTCGTGGAGATCCAGCGCCTGGGGGTCTTCTCGCCGCGCAGTCTCGATGTGGATGTGGTGCTCGACCTGATGATCCACGACCTCCAGATCCTGCACGCCCTCGATCCCAGCCCGGTGGCGGAGATCCGCGCCACGGGGATCGCGGTGCTCTCGCAGCGCATCGACATCGCCAACGTCCGGGTGGAGCTGGAGTCGGGGGCGGTGGCCAACCTGACCGCCTCGCGGGTCTCCTCCGAACGGGCGCGCAAGCTGCGGGTCTTCCTGCCCAACCGCTACTACTCGCTCGACTACCAGGCGCAGGAGATCAAGGGGTACCGTCTGGAGGAGGAGGGAGGGCAGCGCCGCATCCTGCCGGACGACTTGGCCGTCGAGCGCGCCGAGCCGCTGAAGCGCGAGCTGGAGGCCTTCCTGGCCGCCTGCCGTGGGGAGGCCGCCCCGCGGGTCACCGGCGAGCAGGGGCGCCGGGCCCTGGCCACGGCCCTGGCGGTGGTGGAGGCGATCCGCTAGCCCTCTGTTAGACTCTGCCGGCTCTTGCGTCCGGCAGTCCTTGAGATTTCCTTCGAAGGAGACTTTCTGATGAGCGACATCCGAATCGGTGTGATCGGCGGCAGCGGCCTGTACGGGATGGAGGGGATGACCGTCCGCGAGGAGCGCCGGATCCAGACGCCGTTCGGCGACCCCTCGGACGCCTACGTCATCGGCGAGCTCGACGGCCGCCTGGTGGCCTTCCTGCCGCGCCACGGCCGCGGGCACCGCCTGCTCCCCACCGAGCTCAACTACCGGGCCAACCTCTATGGCTTCAAGACGCTGGGCGTCGAGGAGATCGTCTCGGTCTCCGCCGTCGGCTCGCTGAAGATCGAGTACAAGCCGACCGACATCGTGGTCCCCGACCAGTTCTACGACCGTACCCGGCACCGGCCGGACACCTTCTTCGGCAACGGCCTGGTGGCCCACGTCTCGATGGCGAAGCCGATCTGCCCGCGGCTGGTCGGCATCGCGGCGGCGGCGGCGCGCGCCGCCGGAGCCACCGTCCACCAGGGGGGCACCTACATCTGCATGGAGGGGCCGCAGTTCTCCACCCGCGCCGAGTCCGAGCACTACCGGAGCATGGGGGCGGACATCA
>JAICSG010000051.1 GCA_025937035.1 Thermoanaerobaculia bacterium
GCCACCCGGCTCGGAGTGCTCTCCACCATCCTGATGCCGATCACCACGCCCCTGATCAAGGTCGAGAACACCCGTCGCCTCGGCGGCATCGTCGAGCTGGAGGGGGAGCTGTTCGACGACGCCTATGAGGCGGCCCGGCGGCTGGAGCAGGAGCGGGGGCTCGTCTTCGTCCACCCGTTCGACGACGATCAGGTGATCGCCGGCCAGGGGACGATCGGCCTGGAGATCCTGGAGCAGACGCCCGAGGTGGAGGTGATCGTGGTCCCGGTCGGCGGCGGCGGGCTGATCTCCGGCGTGGCCGCGGCGGTGAAGGAGAAGAAGCCCTCGGTGCGGATCTACGGCGTCCAGACCGAGGCCGCTCCCGCCATGTCCCACAGCTTCAAGGCGGGCAAGATCGTCCACCACCCGGTGGAGCGCTCGCTGGCCGACGGCATCGCGGTCAAGCGGCCGGGGGAGCGCACCTTCGAGCACATCCGCCACTACGTGGACGGCATCTGCACCGTCTCCGAGGACGAGATCCGCGCCGCCATCATCCGCCTCCTGGAGACCGGCAAGACCTCCACGGAAGGGGCCGCCGCGGCCACGCTGGCCGCCCTCGCCCGCCATCGCATCCCCGCCGCGGCGGGGCGGCACGTGGTGATGATCCTCTCCGGAGCCAACATCGACATCGCCATGCTGTCGCGCATCATCGACCGCTTCCTGGTCGAGAGTCATCGCCTGGTGCGGTTCCGCACCCACGTTCCCGACCGGCCGGGGGGACTGGCCGAGATGCTCCAGGTCATCTCCATGCACGGCGGCAACGTCAAGGCCATCCAGCACGACCGCGTCTTCATGCACGCCGGCTTCTGGGAGGCCCAGGTGGACGCCATCATCGAGACCCGCAACGCGGACCACATCGAGGAGCTGCGCCGGGCCTTGCGCCAGCACGGCTACGTGGTGGAGCGGCTGGAGTGAGATGTAAAGGTTGTAAGCTTTACCCTACTTCCGCCGGTCGGAGGCCGCCCCGGTAATGAAGATGGATCGGATGGGGGATGGAGATCCGTTCATGCCCTTCCACTGAGCTTCAGCAGACGCCGGAGATCCCGCTCGTAGCGCAGGTAGTCCACCTCCAGATGGTGGCGTGGGCTCGGCAGGTAATGAAAGTAGCGCGTGTCCTGCTGGTCCGCCACCGCCGCCCGGAGGCGGGTAGACGGCGCCGCCAGGGCCCGGGCCACCAGCTCGGCCTGCAGCTCCGCCAGGAACCAGAGGCCGCTGTTCGGTTGCAGGAATCCGATCAGGTACAGGTTGTCGATTTCGGGGTGGAAGAGGTTCTTGTAGAAGACCGGCAGGCCGTCCTTCAGGTTCAGGTACCGGTCGTCCAGGAACGGGAAGGCGAGCCGGTAGCCGGTGGCGCAGAGGATCGTGTCCACCGCCTCCTCCGAGCCGTCCGCGAAGACGACCTTGTCGCCGGCGAGGCGCTCGACGTCCGGCTTGGGGGTGATCCGCCCGTGGCCGATGGCGTAGTAGAGCTGCGAATTGACCACCGGATGGGTCTCGAACATGGCGTGGTCGGGCCGCGGCAGGCCGAAGCGCTCGGGCCGGCCGAGCACCATGGCGGCGCTCTGGCGGGCCATGACCTGGAAGAGGCGGGCCGGCACCCGCAGCCGGCGGATACGGTCGCCGAATTCGTCGGCCGGCAGGCCGAAGATGAATTTGGGGATGTACCAGTACCCTCGCCGGGTGGAGTGGAAGACCTTCCCGGCCACCCCGGCCAGCTCGACCGCGATGTCGCACCCCGAGTTGCCGGCCCCCACCACCAGCACCCGCCGGCCGCGGAAGGAGTCCGGGACCTTGTAGTCGTGCGAGTGGAGGATCTCGCCGTCGAAGGACCCCTCGAAGCGGGGCATCGCCGGCTCCTGGTGGTGGCCGTTGGCCACGATCAACGCGTCGAAGGTCTCCACCCCCTCGGAGCTCTCCACCCGCCAGCGGTCGTCCGCCTCCCGCTCGCAGCGGGTCACCTCGACGCCGAAGCGGATGTGGGGGAGCAGGCCGAACCGCTCGGCGTAGCGGCGCAGGTACTCCAGCGCCTGCTCGTGGCTCAGATAGGGGGGCCACTCGGCCGGCATGGGGAAATCCCGGAAGGCCGTCAGCCGCTTCGACGAGATCAGGGAGGTCGAGCGGTAGATCGAGGAGGCGGGGGAGCCGTAGAGCCAGTTGCCCCCGACCTCGGCGTTGCGCTCGTAGATTTTCGGGTCGAGCCCCTGATCGAGGAGCTTCTTGGCGGCGGCGAGCCCGCTGGCTCCCGCGCCGATCACCGCGATTTTCATGATTGTCGACCTTCCCTATTGACTTTATCCTCTTTTTCCCCGATACTGCCTTTCCCATCACGAAATGGCAAAGCCGTCGCGAGGCGGTGACGCAAAGCCACCGGGTCTCATCGAGACGGCCGGGCTGCCGAAAGCGGGACGAAAAACGGCAGAGGTAGTGACTCTCAAGTCCTTCATCTCACAAGCTTTAACCTCGGGCGCCGAGCGCCTGGACCGCCCTGGCTTCCGCCGGGCCCTGCACTGAGACAGCGACTTTTTGGCTTGGACTTTCCGTTCCGCGAGGCCGGCCGGCGTGGTTGCCGGCACCTCCGGAGCGTGCATCGATGAACCCCAACTGGGAGGAAGTTATGACCAAATCGTATGGGAAAGGCGTGCGTCTTGCCGCCCTGGGCCTCGCCGCGGCGACGGTCCTGAGCCTGGCGGCTCCGGCTTTTGCCGGAGAGAAGCCGGCGGACAAAAAGGGACGTGGCGAAGGCATGATGGTGTCGATCGACCCCGCCACGGGCAAGCTCCGCCAGCCCACGGCGGTCGAGACCAAGGCTCTGGCCGCTGGCGTCACGTCGCTGCTCAAGAGCTCGGCGAGCCCCCTGCTGGCCAAGCAGACCCCGGATGGCACCCTGTCCGTTGATCTCGGCACCTCGTTCCTGAACATCTCGATCGCCAAGGTCGGCCCGGACGGCACCCTCCAGCAGATCTGCCTGGACAACGCCGCTGACGCCAACGCCCTCGTCACCGCCACCCCGCTTTACGAGGACAAGTAAGCCATGAGAAAGATGAACCGCGTCCTCGGCCTCCTCGTTCTCGCCGCCCTGCTGCTCGCGGGCAGCGTTCCGGCCTTCGCCACGGCCCACATCGTGATCGTCAACACCAACGCGCCGGGTGTCGGCTTCAATGATCCCACGCCGGCCACCCCCGTGGGCGGCAACCCGGGCACCACCGTCGGCCAGCAGCGGCTGATCGCCTTCCAGTATGCCGCGGACGTCTGGGGCTCGATCCTGGACAGCCCGGTGACGGTCTACATCCAGTCGTCCTTCCAGCCGCTCGCCTGCACCGCCACCAGCGCCGTGCTCGGCTCGGCCGGTGCGCTCCAGGTCTTCGGCAACTTCCCGAACACCGAGGTCCAGAACACCTGGTACCACGTCGCGCTCGCCAACAAGCTGGCCGGCGCCGACCTCGCCCCGGGCCCGAACGGCACCTCGGCGGACGATATCATCGCCCTGTTCAACAGCTCCATCGGCCAGACCGGCTGCCTCACCGGCTCGAGCTGGTACTACGGCCTGGACGCCAACCACGGCGCCAGCATCGACCTGGTGACCGTGCTGCTCCACGAGTTCGGCCACGGCCTCGGCTTCTCCGGCTTCTTCAACAAGTCGACCGGCGCCCTGCTCGCGGGCTTCCCGGACATCTACGGCCAGTACACCTATGACACCACGATCAACAAGTACTGGCCGGCGATGACCAACGCCGAGCGGGCGGCTGCCGCGCTCGACACCAACCACGTGGTCTGGACCGGCATCAACGTCACCGCCGCCGCGCCGCACGTGCTCTCGCCGGGAACCCCGCTGGTCACGGTCAACGCGCCGGCCGCGCTGGGCACCTACCGGGTCGGCACCGCGACCTTCGGCCCGCTCCTCTCCTCGCCGGGCGTCACCGGCGACGTGGTCGTCGGCCAGGACGCCGCCGATGCCGCGGGCCCGTCCACCACGGACGGCTGCTCGGCCATCACCAACGACCTCACCGGCAAGATCGCCCTCCTCGACCGCGGCACCTGCGGCTTCGTGGTCAAGGTGAAGAACGCCCAGAACGCCGGCGCGATCGGCGTCCTGATCGCCGACAACGCGGCCGGCAGCCCGCCGGCCGGCATGTCGGGCGTCGATCCCACGATCACCATCCCGTCGGTCCGCATCAGCATCGACAACGGCAACGCCATCAGGGCGGCGCTCGGGAGCGGCAACGTCAACGTGACGATCGGGGTCAACCTCAACATCCTCGCCGGCGCCGATCCGAGCGGCCATCTGCTCCTCAACGCCCCGGTTCCGCTGGTCTCGGGCTCCTCGTACTCCCACTGGGATCCGATCGCCTTCCCGAACCTGCTCATGGAGCCGGCCATCAACTCCGACCTCACCCACAGCGTCGACCTGACCCGCCAGGAGATGATCGACATCGGCTGGTTCTCCGACGGCGACGGCGTGCCGGACGGCGTCGACCAGTGCATCGGCTCCTCGCGCGACGCCACCGTGATCATCGACGGTTGCAACTCGAGCGTGCCGAATACCACCTTCTCCACCGGCTGCCGGATCTCCGACCAGGTCAACGACTGCGCGGTCGGCGCCGGCAACCACGGCGCTTTCGTGAGCTGCATGGCCAACCTCACGAACACGCTGAAGGCCAACGGCACCATCACTGACCAGCAGAAGGGCGCCATCCAGAGCTGCGCCGCGCACGCGAGCCACTAAGGCCCGTTCTCTCAGCAGCTTCTCCGAGGGCCGGCGCGCTCGCGCCGGCCCTTTTCCTTTTCAGGGCGCCGCGCTAGTCTCGCCGCCATGAGATTCGAGACCCGCGCGGTGCACGCCGGCCACCGGATCGATCCCTCGACCGGATCGGTCGCCCCGCCCATCCACCTCTCGACCACCTTCGCCCGCGACGAGGCGAGCGCCCCCCTCGGCGGCCACACCTACGTCCGCGAGTCCAATCCCAACCAGGAGCAGCTCGAGGAGGCCCTGTTTCCGCTGGAAGGTGGGGAGGCGGCGCTCGTCTTCGCCTCCGGCATGGCGGCCGGCATCGCCGTGCTCCAGGCCCTGCCGCCGGGCTCACACGTGCTCTTCCCCGGCGACGTCTACTACGGCTTCCGGGTCGCCGCCGAGGAATTCCTCCCCAACTGGGGGATCCGCTCGGACCTCGTGGACATGACCGACCTCGGAGCCCTGGCGGCGGCGATCCGACCCGAGACCCGGCTGATCTGGCTGGAGACGCCCTCCAACCCGCTGCTCCAGGTGGTCGACCTGGAGCGCGCCACCGCCCTCGCCCGCCAGGCCGGCGCCGTCGCCGTGGTGGACAACACCTTCGCCACCCCCGTGCTCCAGCGTCCGCTCGAGCTCGGGGCCGACGTCGTGCTCCACTCGACCACCAAGTATTTCGGCGGCCACAGCGACGTGCAGGGAGGGGCCCTGGTCTTCGCCCGCCGGGATGAGCTCTGGGAGCGGATCGCCCACCTGCGGCACGTCCTCGGCGCGGTCGCCTCGCCGTTCAACGACTGGCTGGTGCTGCGCGGCCTGCGCACCCTCGCCTGCCGGATGGCGGCACAGAGCGCGAGCGGGCTCGCCGTGGCCCGGGCTCTCGAAGCGCTCCCCGGCGTCTCGGCGGTCCACTACCCCGGCCTCCCCTCGCACCCGGGCCACGAGATCGCCCGCCGCCAGATGTCCGGCTTCGGCGCCATGCTCTCCTTCCGCGCGGCGGGCGGGCGGGAGGCCGCCCTGCGGGCGGTGGGGCGGGCGCGCCTCTTCACCCGCGCCACCTCCCTCGGCGGCGTCGAGAGCCTGATCGAGCACCGCGCCACCAGCGAGGGCTCCGGCTCCCGCACTCCCCAGGAGCTGATCCGCCTCTCGATCGGTTTGGAGCACCCCGACGACCTGATTGAGGATTTAAAGCAGGCGCTGAGCTGATTTGGCCCGCTTTTTGCTCATACGCTCGCTTCAGCAGGACAGGTTGTTTTACCCGGTACCAAATCTCGTGGATCGCTCTGAGAAAGGAGCTTTACGATGGCCACGGACGACAAGAAGAGCTCTGGAGGGGAGAAGACGGGAGCCGGAGCGGTGACCTCCGCCGCGACCTCCGCGAAGAAGACGGCCAAGAAGGCCGCGACCGCGGTCAAGAGCGCCGCCGGCAACAAGAAGGTCCTGGCGGGGGCCGCCGCGGTCGCCGGAGTGGCCGCCGCCGCGGCCGGGCTCGCCGCGGTCGCCCGCAAGCGGGGGACGGCGGCCAAGAAGAGCGCCTCGTCCTCCTCCACGGCGAGTGGCGAGGGGGCCGCGAAAAAGTCGGAGAAGAAGGCTGGCGCCAAGAAGAGCGCCAAGGCCGGCACCTCCTCCGGCGGCGGCAAGAAGTCGGCGAAGAAGAGCTCCTGAGAGGGATTTCAAAGCCCCTGCTAGGGCTCCCGCGTGAGGGCGCGCCGGGCCGCGTTCATCAGCTCCTGGAACCCCTCGCGGTCGCGCGTCTCGACCAGGCGCTCGATCTGCCCGAGCGCCTCCCGCGTCGCGGCGTAGACCTCGTGCCGGTGCGGGTTCAGGTTCTGGATGTCGAGATAGAGGTCCGGGTCCTCCGAGAGCACGTTGAGCGCCGTCGCCGCCTGGCGGTTGAACGTGGTCGAGGCGCAGGCATGGAGCTCCTCGGGCTCGACCCCCGCGTGGGCGATGGTGGCGCCGAACAGGATGTTCGAGAGGTGGGCCAGCCCCAGGAGCCACCCCATCAGGCGGTCGTGATGGGGGAAGGGGACCGCCACCAGCTTCGTGTAAGGGTGGGTGAGCAGAGGCGCCAGCTCCCGCTTCTCGGCCGCCGGGTCCCCCTGGGCGGCCAGCACGAAGGTCAGCGGCTCGTAGAGCGACTTGCCGGGCCCGAACATCGGGTGCAGGGCGAGCGTCCGCACCCCCTGCTCCCGGGCCTTCGATAGCACGCTGGAGAGCGGGTTCTTGATCGAGGCGATCTCCACCACCAGCCCGCGGGGGCGCCGGGCCGCCACCTCCTCGAGCACCTGGGCCGTGCGGCCGAGCGGCACCGAGACCAGCACCGCGGCATAGGGGTCGAGGTCCTCCACGTCCTGGAAGCTCGCGAAGCGACCCTCCGCTTGAGGCAGGTTTCCCAGCGCCGGATCGGCGAGGTCGACCGCGTGCCCGGCGAGCTCCAGGAAGCCTCGGAACCAGCCCCCCATGCCGCCCGCGCCGCCCACGATCAGCACCCGCTCGCCGCGCTGCTCGCGCAGCGAGATCCCCACCCGGTACTGCCGCTCGACCGAGCCGCGGATGATCGCCTGGAACACCTCGGCCATCACCTCCTCCGAGACCCCACAGGCCTCGGCGTGCTGGCGGGCGCGGCCGAGCACCCGGTCCTCGACGTCCTGCACCACCACGGGGAGGCTCGCGGCGGCCTTGACGCGCCCCACCTCGGCGGCGAGATCCATGCGGCGGCGCAACAGCTCGAGCAGGGCGCGGTCCACCTCGGCGATGGAATCCCGCAGGGGGGAGAGCGGATCGGATGAGCTCATGGCGTTTCCTCCAGAATCAGGCCCGTGATTGTACGCCGTCGGATCTGGAGGAGGGGAGGGAAGCCGGGCGGGGGCGCCCGGCTTCCCCCAAGGTGCCGCGCGGCGGTGCGCTGCCGCGGGTTGATGGGTGAATCGCGTGTCCGGCTCCTTTATCGAGCAAAGTAGATGCCATAGAGCTTACTCAGCAGAATCAAGGGTTTACGATCTCTGTGTCCTCTGGGGTGAACGGTGGAGAGTACGGTGCCGTCCTCTGGGAAAGACGGCGGCTCCGTCTGCCCCGCCCTGGAAGGGCGGATATTCCCCAGCCTGGGGTTTCAACCCCAGGTAGGATGCCGGCCGCTCCGCCTGGGGTTGAAACCCCAGGCTCATCAAATATCCGCCCTTCCAGGGCGGTTCTCTGGAGGCTGTCTCTGGAGATACTCATCGCGGAAGAGGGCCGGGGTGATGAGGGTCTGGCACTGTGATTGCTGAGGCCGCTGCGGTAAGCTCTCGGCCCGACGAAGCGGACAAGTCAACTTCTTTCAGGTGGTGACCATGCCCGAGACCCCCGATCTGGAAATCGCCGATCCGGCGACCGGCACGCACGCCGGCAACGCCGCGACCGTCCCCGCCCTCGACACCCGCTTCTTCGGCCATCCGCGCGGGCTGTCGACCCTGTTCTTCACCGAGATGTGGGAGCGGTTCAGCTTCTACGGCATGCGCGCCATCCTGCTCCTCTTCATGACGGCGGCGGTGACCGAAGGGGGCCTCGGGTGGAGCGCGGCCAAGGCGGGTCCGATCTATGGCCTGTACGCGTCGATGGTCTACCTCACCGCCCTGCCGGGGGGGTGGATCGCCGACCGGCTGATCGGCCAGCGGCGGAGCGTGCTGATCGGCGGCATCCTCATCGCCCTCGGCCACGTGAGCCTCACCTTCCACCTCCTGCCCGCCTTCTTCCTGGGCCTGTTCCTGATCGTCGCCGGCACCGGGCTGCTCAAGCCGAACATCAGCACCATGGTCGGCGGCCTGTACGGCCCCGAGGACGCGCGGCGCGACGCCGGCTTCTCGGTCTTCTACATGGGCATCAACCTCGGCGCCTTCGTCGCGCCGCTGGTCTGTGGCTTCCTGGGGCAGAGCGTCCAGTTCCGCGGCTTCCTCCAGAGCCACGGCTTCAACCCGCTGAACAGTTGGCACTGGGGGTTCGGCGCGGCCGCCGTCGGCATGACGCTCGGCCTGATCCAGTACGTGCTCGGCGGCCGCCACCTCGCGCGGACGGGCCTGGCGCCGGCCACCCCTCCGGAGACCCGCGCCCGCGACCTCCGCAATTTCGGGATCGGCGCCGCCGTTATCGCCGTGCTCGCCATCGTCCTCTGGCTGCTGCCGGTCCCCGTCACGACCGTGATGAGATACCTCCTGCCGCTCCTCCCCGTGGCCTACTTCGCCTACCTGTTCAGCCAGCCGTGGACCCCCGAGGAGCGCAAGCACCTCTGGGCGATCGTGGCGTTCTTCCTCTTCGCCGCCCTCTTCTGGTCCGCGTTCGAGCAGGCGGGCTCCACCCTCAACCTGTTCGCCCAGCGCTTCACTCGCACCTCGATCTTCGGCTTCCAGTTCCCGCCGAGCTGGCTACAGGCGGTGAACTCGGCGTTCGTCTGGATGTTCGCTCCGGTCTTCGCCTGGCTCTGGATTGCCCTCGGCCGGCGCCGGCTCGAGCCGTCGAGCCCGGCCAAGTTCTCCTACGGCTTGTTCTTCGCCGGCGCCGGCTTCCTGGTGGTGGCGTTCGCCGCCCTGGCCGCCGGCCCCCAGGGGCGGGTCTCCCCGCTGTGGCTGGTCACCGTCTACCTCCTGCACACCTTCGGCGAGCTCTGCCTCAGCCCGGTCGGCCTCTCGACTATGACCAAGCTGGCGCCGGGCCGCGTGGTCAGCCAGATGATGGGGATCTGGTTCCTCGCCGATTCTCTCGGCAACTTCATCGGCGGCCAGGTGGCCAGCGTCTTCGAGAAGTTCCCCCTCCCCTGGATCTTCGGCTCCGTCGCCGGCGTCTGTATGGTCTTCACGCTGGTCGCCGTGGCGCTGATCCGGCCGGTGAAGCGGCTGATGGGGGAGGTGCACTGAGGGGCTACAGCCGCACCTGCATCCCCAGCTCCACCACCCGGTTGACCGGAATCCGGAAGAAGTCGGTGGGGCGCTGGGCGTTGCGGACCATCACCGCGAACAGCTTCTCGCGCCAGATCGCCATCCCCGGCCGCTTGCTGGGGATGAGCGTCTCGCGGCTCAGGAAGAAGGTGGTCGACATCGGCTCGAGCGGCATCCCCTTCTCCTTCAGCAGGCGGAGGACGTCCGGCACCTCGGGGTTCTGCATGAAGCCGTAGTGGGCGATCACCCGGTAGAGCTCCTGGCCCAGGGGCTGGATGTCCAGGCGCTCGTTGGCGGGCACGGCCGGCACCTCCTCCGTGATCATGGTCAGGAACAGCACCTTGGAGTGCAGAACCTTGTTGTGCTTGAGGTTGTGCAGGAGCGAGGGCGGGGTGCCGTTGGGGTCGCGGGCGAGGAAGATCGCGGTGCCGGGGACGCGGATGGGGAAGTCCGGCTTGACGCTCGCCACGAACTGCTCGAGCGGCAGGCAGTCCGCCTGCAGACGGTCGGCGAGGATCTTCCGCCCCCGCTTCCAGGTGGACATCAGCGTGTACACCGCGATCCCCACCAGCAGCGGGAACCAGCCGCCGTCCTCGACCTTGATGATGTTGGCGCCGAAGAACGACACATCCACGATCAGGAAGAAGGCGATCACCGGCGCGATCAGCGAGCGCCGCCACCCCCAGACCTGGCGGGCCACCACGTAGGCGAGGATGGTGGTGATCACCATCGTGGCGGTGACCGCCACGCCGTAGGCCGCCGCCAGGTTGGTCGAGGCCCGGAAGCCGAGCACCAGCCCGAAGGTGGCGATCATCAGCAGCCAGTTGATCGAGGGGATGTAGATCTGGCCGATCTCGCGCCCCGAGGTGTGGACGATCTCGATGCGGGGGATGTAGCCGAGTTGCACCGCCTGCCGGGTGAGCGAGAAGGCCCCCGAGATCACCGCCTGCGAGGCGATGATGGTGGCGACCGTCGAGAGGACGACCATCGGATAGAGCACCCACTGGGGGGCGAGCCGGCCCGACAGCTCGAAGAAGGGGTTGGCCGAGGCGTCCGGATGGGTCACCAGCAGCGCCCCCTGGCCGAAGTAGTTGATCAGCAGGCAGGGGAGCACCAGGCCGAACCAGGCCGTCCGGATCGGCCGCTTCCCGAAGTGCCCCATGTCCGCGTAGAGCGCCTCGCCCCCCGTCACCACCAGGAAGACCGAGCCGAGCACGAGGAAGCCGTGCCCCCGGTTCTCCAGGAAGAACCGCACCGCGTGCCAGGGGTTGATGGCGCCCAGCACGGACGGCAGGCGCACGATCCAGCACACCCCGAGCACGGCCAGCACCAGGAACCAGAGGATCATCACCGGCCCGAACAGCTTGCCGATGCCGGCCGTCCCCCGGCGCTGGATCAGGAAGAGGATGAACAGGATGACGAGGGTGATCGGCACCACGTAGGGGTTGAAGAACGGCGTCGCCACCGAGAGCCCCTCGACCGCCGAGAGGACCGAGATGGCGGGGGTGATCATGCCGTCGCCATAGAGCAGCGAGGCGCCGAAGATGCCGAGCGCCACCAGGATGAAGTGCCCGGACCGCCGGATCTTCGGCGGCACCAGGGCCATCAGCGCCAGGATCCCCCCCTCGCCCCGGTTGTCGGCGCGCATGACGAAGACCAGGTACTTGATGGAGATCGTGACGATGAGCACCCAGAAGACCAGGGACAGCACGCCGAGGACGTTATCGTGCGAGGGCGGCACCGCGTGCTCGCCGTGGAAGCATTCCCGAAGCGAGTACAGGGGGCTCGTGCCGATGTCGCCGTAGACGACCCCGAGGGCGCCCAGGGCGAGGGCGTAGAGGCCGCTCTTCCCGTGCTCGTGTGGATGTGAAGCTGTCTCAGACATTCGGGCGGGAAAGCTACCACAGGTGGGGGGCAGCCTTCCCGCCGGGGGGGTTGCAGGAAGCGGGCCGGGAGAGGGTTTTACGCCCCGACCGCGGCCTCGACGTTGATCTGGCTCTCGGCGAGCTGGGTCAGCTTCTTGTCCGCGTCCCCCTCCTCGTCGAGGGTCTGTTGGAGGAGCTTCGCCTGGTTCTTCTCGCCGAGGATCTGGGCATAGGTGCGCACCGTGCCGTAGCCGGCCATCTCATAATGCTCGATCCGCTGGGCGGCGGCGATCAGGGCGGCGTCCATCACCTCGGGCTCCATGTCCTCCTGCATCATCTCCTTGCCCTCTTCGATGAGCCCCTCCATCGCCTTGCACTTCTTGCCGCGCGCGGCCTTGCCGATCTCCTCGAAGACCTTGTCCAGGCGCTCGACCTGCCTCTGGGTCACCTCCAGGTGCTCCTGGAACGCCGCCTTGAGCTTCTCGTTGCTCGCCTTCTTGACCATCTTCGGCAGAGCCTGGAGGATCTGCTTCTCCGCGCTGTACAGGTCCTTCAACTCATCCACGTAGAGCTCCCTGAGGGAATCCATCTCCATGTTGTGCTCCTTTTTTCTACACAGGCGACATTGCCCTCGGCGTTGGGCACAGCAAGAGGGGTGCCAGAGGCCCCAGGTGGGAACTGACCGGTCCGCCCGGGCATCAATGCCCGGGCTACGAATCAAACAAAAAGCCGGCTGAAGCCGGCTCCTGAGTCAGCGAACCCAAAGAGCCGGCGTCAGCCGGCTTTTTGTTTGATTCGTAGCCCGGGCATTGATTCCCGGGCGGACCGGTCAGTTCCCACCTGGGGCCTCTGGCA
>JAICSG010000140.1 GCA_025937035.1 Thermoanaerobaculia bacterium
CCGGGGGGGGGGCGGGGGCCGCTCGGCCCCCAATTCCCGCGCCCGGCGCCGGGCGGGGCCCGCGCCGCCGGCGCCCCCGGCCGCAGGCCGAAGAAGCCGAAGAACAGGTCGACGATCTCCCCTTGCAGCTTGTCGCCGACCTCGAAGGTCTGCCGCAGGTTCCTGCCGAGCTGGTCGACCATCGCGCCGGTGACGGAGTCGAAGGCCTTGGCCGCGTCGGGCGCCCCCTGCGACGTCTGCCGGGGGCTCAGCAGATTGCCGACTTGGCGGGCCCCGAACAGCGACATGGCCCACGTAAAGCTGAACAGGTTCTTGGTGAAGTCACGCATGGTGCCTCCTTGGCGTCTTTGATCAGGAGATCACGCGGCGCGGATAGGGTCTCCGCACGGGAATCTCTTGCTCCACGTCGGGAAAAACGTCTTTCGACTGCACGGGATCGTGATGGACCGCGTCCTGGAACCCCCGCTCGATCAGGTTGGCGATGCGGTCGCGGTCGAAGTTCAGCAGGCTCACGTCCCCCACCAGCGGGTCGTTGGGGTGATACCGGCGGATCTCCAGCGGCCGGAAGGGGGGGCGGTCGGCCGGCGGCCGCACCTGAGCGACGTCGAGCAGCAGCTCCTCCTGCCGCGGGTCGGGCCGCAGCTCGGTCCGTGCCCGCTCCAGAGCCGCCAGGCTGCGGTTGATGCGCGCGGCGTCCCCGATGTCGTCGTTGTACGCGGAGGCCCAGCCGATCTGGAACATCCGCTGCATGGTGTTGAAGGTCTGCGGCAGGCGGTCGAGCGGGATGTTGCTCACCTCCGGATCGAGATAGACCACGTGCAGGATCTCGGCCCCGGCATGGATCGCCAGGCTGATCGGCGTGTTGAGCAGGACGCTGCCGTCCACGTAGGGCTGCGAGCCGTACTCGGCGGGAGGGAAGATCCCCGGCACGGCGGCGGAGGCGCGCAGGGCGATGGGGCCGAAGGTATCGGTCATGTCGTGGTTCCAGAACACCCGCAGCTCACCGGTCGCCCAGTTGGTGGCGGCCACCTTCAGCCACCGCGACGAGCGCTGGATGGCCGGGTAGTCGATCAGGCGCAGGGTCTGTTCCAAGGGCTCCAGGGAGATGAAGATGCTGATGTCGACGAGGTCGATCAGGCGCCCCTCCAGGGAGCTGTTCCGATCCGAGGTGAGGAAGTAGACCGCCCGCTGCAGCCCCTGCCAGGCCAGGAAGCCGCTGTCGGCGAGGAACCGCTGGAAGAACGGCAGGGGGTTCGGCAGGTAGGAGGACGGGGAGAGCAGCTCCAGGGGGTTGCCCCGCAGCCGGTAGACGCCGTTGGTGCGCACGTTGCCGGCCAGCCGCTCCATCCAGAGCCGCTCCAGGTTGCCGACCGCGGCCGTGCCGTACTGGTCCCACTGCGAGACCAGGAAGGCGGCGTTGAGCGCGCCGATGGAGGTACCGGTGATGATGTCCGGCTCCAGGCGCCGGTAGTCCGTCACCGCGGACCTGCCGCTCATCAGCGCCTTGAGCACGCCGACCTCGTAGGCGCCGTTGGCGCCGCCGCCCGAGAGCACCACGGCGACCTTCTTGCCGTCGGGCGTCATGCCACCCTCCTGCGCGCCGCCCCGGCGGGTTGGCCCCAGAGGCCGCACCCCGCGGCCTCGCAGTCGTGCTGGACGGCGTCCTGGTATCCCATCTCGATCACCGACGCCAGCCGATCGCGCCGGAAGTCGAGGATCCCCTCCCCTTCCCCGAGAGCGTTCCGGGGCCGGTAGACGTGGACGTTGACCTTGCGGTACCCCCCGCCCGCGGCGAAGCGCTCGTAGATCCGCTGGCCGACCTGCAGGAAGCTCCGGGCCTCCTCCCGCGAGGCGCCGCCCGCCGGCTCGCGCTCGAGCAGCTCCAGGGTGCGGGTGATGCCGGACGCGATGAGGACGTCCTTGCGCACGTTGGAGGCCCAGATGATGGCGAACATCCGGTAGAAGGTGTCGAGGGTGCTCTCCAGGGGCGTGAGGGCGATCTCGTCGACTCTGGGATCGACGAAGACCACGTGGATGGTGTCCGCGCCGCCGTCGATCGCCGGCTTCAGCGGCGTGTTGAGCAGCACGCCGCCGTCGACGTAGGGGATGCCGTCGATCGGCACCGGCGGGAAGATCCCGGGCAGGGCGGCGGAGGCGAGGATGGCGCGGGGGCCCACGGCGCCGGCGATCTCCTGCCGCGAGAACAGCCGCACGACCCCCTGCTTCCAGTTGGAGGCGGCGAGGACCAGCCGCTTGGAGGAGCGGCTCAGCAGGGTGGGATCGATCGTCTGAGCGACCAGATCCTCGAACGGGGACGGCGAGACGAAGGCGTCGAGGTCGACCAGGGACAGCAGGCGCGACTTGATGGGAGCGTCGGAGGCCAGGAATTGCGCCCCCTTGACCATCCCGAAGGCGGTCAGCACCGCGACGTCCTGGCCGAGCTCGACGAGGGAGCGCACGGGCCGCGCGAGGCACCCCGGATCGAGAGCCTGGAACGGCGCGCCGCGCAGCCGGTAGACGCCGTTGCCGCAGCTCCAGACCGTATTGGCGATGCGATCGAGCCAGACCGTCTCCAGCTCGGTGGCGACGTCGGCCGCGGGCCTGCCCGGGCGCGAGCACAGGAAGGTGGCGTTGTACGCCCCCACCGAGGTGCCGGTATAGATGCCGGGGTCGATGGGCCGGTAGCCGGTGG
The DNA here is from genome assembly GCA_025937035.1 of Thermoanaerobaculia bacterium. GTDB lineage: Bacteria > Acidobacteriota > Thermoanaerobaculia > Multivoradales > UBA5704 > DATARR01. The sequence goes on from JAICSG010000140.1 coordinate 2,693, forward strand.
CGGGCGACGCCCCCTGGAGCAGGGCCTTGAGCACGCCCACCTCGTAGGCGCCGTCGGCGCCGCCACCCGAGAGCACCACGCCGGTGTGCCCGCCCGCCGTCACGAGCTCCTCCCCGTCTTGACCCACAGCGGGATGGTGGCCGGGTTCTGCCAGTCCGGAATCTGCCGCCAGGTCAGCAGCGAGCCGGTGATCATCGTGTAGTACTGGTTGAAATGGAAGACCAGGAAGAACTTCTCCAGTTGGTCCTTGGAGATGCAGAGCTGGCGGCTGGCCTGCCCCAGGGTGAAGAGGTTGAGCAGATCGATGCCGGTGAACACCGGGTCGAAGCCGCCGGGCCGCCAGGGCAGCGAATCGAAGGCGGCGTGCAGCGGCTCCAGGAAGCGGCTCCGCCCGCAGGTCAGGAGCTCGGCCGCCTTGAACCCCCAGTCGATGGGATCGAGCGAGATGTCGAGGATGCGGGTCGGGCGGTTGACCACGAACGGCATGCGTACCCGGATGACGCCGTCGTCGGCGACGGTGAAAGAGAAGAGCTGGAAGCCGGCCTCGAACTGGCCTGGCCCGTAGGCCAGCACGCTGTCGTCGTGGCGGGGCCGCAGCATGGCGTAGCCGAGCTGGTACCGGCCGCGCAGGCCGGGCGCGGGATCGGTCTCGTCGACCACGAAGGCGTCGCTCAGGATGATGTACTGCGACTGCGACAGCGGCAGGCCGAAGCGCGGCAGGTCGGGATCGAGCGGAAAGGAGAGGACGAAGTTGAAGATGTCGACGTTCGCCACCACCCACTCGTACTTGGTGGCCATCTCCCGCTGGTCGACGATGGCGTAGCTCTCGGCCTCGGAGAAGCGGCCGATCTCGCCGCTGCCGCGCAGCTTGTAGTAGAGCTGCTGGTAGCCGAACCCCTCGCGGGTCACGAAGCCGCGGGGGCACCAGCTCAGCAGGTCGAGCGGGTACGGAGGGGTGGGCGAGCCGTCGGCGGCCACCGTCTGCGGCAGGCGGAAGGAGCTGACCCGCATGAAGTAGCGCAGCACGAACTCCCGGGCCTCGGCGGTCCACTTGGCCGTCTCCCGCCCCTTGCACTGGTCGTAGAAGAACCAGGGGATGTCGCCCATCACCGGCATCGGCCCCGAGGGGAAGGGGACGGTGGCGAAGAAGCTGTAGCTCTCGTCCGGCCGGTTGAAGACCTGGGTGAGCTCGAAACGGTCGGTGATGGCGCCGGTGGCGTCGGCCCAGCGCCACCAGTCCCGGATGGCGATCCCCTGGGCCAGGCAGCGGTCGACCTCGGAGAGAAGGTTGATCTCCTCCCAGGTGAAGCTGGAGCTCGCGTTGAGCGGGGTGGGGGCGAGGGTCATGCCGCTCCCCCACCAGCCAGGGCGCGATAGCGGCCGTCCGGATCGTCGAGCCGCAGGACGTACAGGTTGGAGAGCGTCCGCGGCTGCACGCTGATGACCGAGTTCATGGTCATGATCCCGCGCGCTCCCGCGAATTCGCCCGTGCCGCCCAGGATGGGGCCGAAGCCGCCGAACCGGAACACCGGCAGCAGCCTGCCGGAGAGCGAGGTGCGGAAGGAGCGCCCCTCGGTCATGTCGCTCGGCAGCGTGCCGAGACCGTTGCCGGCCTGGTCGTGAAAGGTGAAGACCCCCTGGCGGGTCTGGATCGGCGTGACGGGGCAGAGCGTCAGCGGATCGAAGGAGAGCCGCGCGCTCACCGTGCCCACCAGGCCTCTCCGGGTGGCGCGGCTCCGGATCTGCCCGCCGACGACCGCGAAGTCGAGCCCGGCCGCCCGCAGCATCTCGTAGACCCAGGAGCCCAGGAACCCCTCGGTCAGCGAGACCCGCAGGGTGACCGGATGCTCGGGGTCGACCTGCCCGAGAAAGGCCAGGTAGGTCACTCCGGGCTCGCCGGGAGCGGCGGCGAGCGGGGGGAACACGGGCGTGGTGGTGATCAGCCCTTCCGCGGGGTCCATGATCCGGCTCATCGCCATCAGCGAGAGCGCCCCGTCCGGACCGGCGGAGCCGCTCGCCACGACGGTGCCGGCCAGCCCCGCGAGCTGTCCGAACCCCTCGAGGACGTCGAGCACGAAGGCGAGGCCCACGCCCGGGCCGGCCGTGCCCACGCCCGGGAGCGTGCGGCCGGTGCCGTAGGCCCGGTAGCCGCTGGCGCCGTCAGGAAAACGCAGCACCCAGTCGAAGACCTCGACGCGCTGAGAGACGTCCGGCCGCAGAGGCAGCGGCGGCAGGTCGGCGGGGAGGCCCGGCGTGCCCACGGAGCCCTCCGGGACGCTCCGCCAGCGGAACCGGACGCGGGCGGCCGGCCCGCCGGCCCGGTTGACCCCCAGGAGCCGGCCGCCGGCGACGGCCTCCACCGTCGCGATCTCGAAACGTCTCGCCTCGTGCGCCACCTCGAAGACGCCCGCCACCGGGCGGCTCGCCGCGGCGATCAGCACGGGAAAGTACGCCGCCCTCTCCAGCAGCTCGGTCACCGGCCCGATGTTGTAGGTGGTGACGGCACGCAGGATCTCCGACACGCCGGGCAGGGAAGCGAAGGCGTGCAACAGCCCCGGCGGCTCGTTCGAGACGGCCGGATCGGAGCGGTTCGTGAAGCCCGGCGCTGTCATCGCGTCTCCGGCGGATCCGCGGCGCGGGATCAGCGCGTCTTCGCCGGCAGATCGCCGTCGTCGCCGTCGTGGATGCAATGGTCGTTGCCATGGCATCCACACAGCTTCCGCTCCAGGGTGGCGTTGATGCGGTCGAGGGCGTCCGCCTGCTTCTTCTGGTAGTTCACCTCGGGCATCGTCAGGCGGCACTGGACGCTGTAGCAGACCCGGAGGTACTGCTTGTCCTGATGCCGGACACGGTCGGGGTGCTTCTGGATGAACAGGGCGATCACCCAGGCCGTGAAGTCCGTGTCGTTCATGTCGTCCGAGGTGGCGATGGTCCGTGTGCCCTGCAGGATCCGCTCGTCGTCGTTCTGGATGTCCGGGTTGACCGTGACGATGCTGTACTCGACGATCTTGAGGTCCTTGCCGCTGAGGTCCGTGTCACATGACATATCTCTCTCCTCTTGGTTCTTGGGTTCGGCAGCGTCCACAACCGCGCCGGCAGCATCCGCGGTCACGGCGTTCGTGGCCGGTACAGATTGGGGGGGTGAGAAGGCAACGGCCGGAGGGGGGGCGGGCCAGGGAGGCGCCACCGGTCCTCCCCATCCCTGTCCGGAGCCGGAAACGTTGACGTCGAGGCGTTGCGCTCCCTGGGCGGTGCGCGCCAGCAGCCCGACGCCCATCCCGAAAAGACGCAGGGGGAGCAGCATCATCTCGGCGGTGAGCTGGAGCAGCCCGCTCCGCCGCGGGGCGCGGTCCCAGCCGCCGCTCACGGCTCCCTCCCGCTCAGAGCGCGCAGCAGGAAGACGCCCAGGGCTCCCAGCAGCACGGCGGCGATCCGCTCGGCCCACGGCCCGAGGATCCCCGCCAGATGGTGGGCGATCAGGATCACGGCGACCATCGCCAGCACCGCGGCGAGCGCGGCGGTCGAGGAGTCCCGGCGCCGGCGCTCCGAAGGGGGCTCGACCATCTCCAGCTTGATGCTCGCCCGCCCCTCCGCGGCCAGGGTGAGCAGCTCGTTGAGCCGCTGCGGCATGGCCATCATGGCCGCCGCGTAGGTGCCCAGGGCCTGCTTCATCGCGTCGCCGTCGAGCATGCGGGCGACGTCGCCCAGGCCGTTGGCGAAGCGCGTCGCCTCCAGGCCCTCCCGCAGCGCGTCGCGGCCGGGAGCCAGGCGCCGCGCCGCCGCCGCGAGCCGCGTCAGGCCGCGGTAGAACAGGACCAGAGGAGGCCGCGGCCGGTAGCCCATCGCCGTGGCGCAGCGCCAGTGCAGGAAGAGGTAGCCCGCGAGGTCATCCCTGGCGGCCCAACCGCCGTCCCGGAACGGCACCAGCTGCCGCAGCCTTTCCGGGAGCCCATGCCCGTCGGCGGGCCCGCCATCCATCTCCCGGACCAGGGCGGCGCAGGCCCGCTCGGGGTCGTGCGCGGCGGCGGCCAGGAGGTACTCCCAGAGGCTCTCCCGCGTCATCGGCGGCACGGACCCGAAGGTCCCGCCGGTCCAGGCCATGCGGTCGCCGGGGAGCACCCGCACGTCACCCACCTCCAGCTCGACGGGAAACGCGCGGCCGAAACAGGCCTGGCGCAGCCAGACCTGGCAGAGCCGCACCGCCAGATCCGCGGACCACGGACCGCCGGACGCGCCGGCGCCGGCGGGGAAGAACGTCTCCAGCGCCGCCCCCGGCAGCTCCTCGCGGGTCATCACCACCGGCGTGGAGAGGGCGGGCAGCACCCGCGGCACGGCCAGGGTCAGGCCCGAGGAGGCTCCGTCCTGCCGCATGGCGGCCAGGGCGGCGGCCTGCCCTCCGAGGTCGGTGGCGGCGGCCGTCGCCGCCGCGAAGTCGTCCACCGCGGCGGCGAGCCAGGAGCCGGAGCCGGCCCCGGCCAGCGGCGCGAGCGCCGGCCCGAGGAGGGGCAGCAGGTCGAGGTCGCGGTCCAGCTCCACCGCCAGCTCCGGACGCACGAAGCGCACCGCCACCGGCTCGCCGCCGGCGAGGCGGGCCCGGTGCTCCTGCCAGACGAGAGTGGCGGTGGCCGCCGGATCGAAGGCGGCGTAGAGCTGCTCGGGAGGTTGTCCGAGCGCCAGCAGGAGGAGCTCGCGCACGCTCTCCAGGGGCAGCGGGGAGCGCTGATCGGGCAGCGTGGCCAGGATCAGACACTCGCTCTCCGGCAGGAGGTCGGCGCGCGACGAGAGATAGCGGCCGAAGGCCGTGAACACGGGCCCCAGCTCGATCAGCGCGGCGCGCAGCCGGAGGCCGGGAGACTCCTCGGCCGGCTGGGGGAAGCGCTTGGCGGAGCCCAGGCCCAGCGCGGCCAGGTGCCGCGCCACCTCGTCGCGGCGTTCTCGGGTGCGTCCTCGGACCGGTCTCGTCATCGCGTTCCTCGCTCGTGGTCTCCGTTCATCGTCCGCTCACCGCGCCGGCGGCATCGGTCCCCATCCGCAGGGCTGGCCGCAGCCGGAGCCGCCCGCGGCGGGCTCGCCGCCAGGGATCAGGCTGCGCAGCGCCGTCGTGGACTGCCGCGCCAGGTCGGACGACAGGGCGACGAACCGGTTGGGGTCCAGGGCCTCCAGGGTCATCACCCCGAAGGCGAGGTCGATGGCGCTGCTCTGCACCCGGGCGCCGGCCTCGAAGGCGTTGCGGAGGGTGGCTCCGAGCTGCCCCTCGGCGACCCGCGTCACCCTGCCCAGACCGGGAGCCGGGGAGCCCTGGCCGGCGCCCAGCGGGCCGCGTACGAATTCGAGCGCCTGCTGGACGCCGAGCAGCGACAGCGCCCAGGAGAAGCTGCTGAAGGACCGGGCGAGATCTCTCATCCTGACTGTCTCCTTGTTCCAGGCCGTTCAGGCCAGCCGCCGCAGAATCGGCAGCAGCAGGCCGAGCCCGGCTGCGATCAGCGCGGCCTCGGCGGTGAAGAGGTTCAGACCGAAGGCCACCGGCTCGCCGGTGAGCTCCATGAGGACCGCCAGGGAGAGGACCATGAGCGAAAGGCTCATGGCCCGGGAACGCATCGCGGCCCGCCGATCGTCGCCGCCCAGATCGGCCCGCACCGCCAGCTCGCC
>JAICSG010000418.1 GCA_025937035.1 Thermoanaerobaculia bacterium
CGGCGGCCACGACGCCGTTAGCGGGGGAGGGGGAGACCTGCACGGCCTCGGGGGTCAACCGTACGGTGCCCACCGGCGTGCCGTCCGTGCGCCAGAGCGCGGTATCGCCGTTCCCGTTGTTGTCGGGCGCGAAGAGGGAGGTGAAGAAGAGCCGGCCGTCCACGTCGGCCGCCGCCAGAATGAGCGGCCCGGTGGCGCCCGGCAGACGAAGAGGGAGCCCGTCGAGCACCGGCGCCGTGCCCGCCTCGGTGCCGTCGCTCACCCACACCCCGTAGCCGCTCCCGTCATAAGCGAGGAAGTAGACCTTGCCGCCAGCGGCGTGCAGGCCGTAGGGCGCGGAGCCGCCGAAGTCCTCCAAGTCAATGTCCTTCAACAGGCGGGTGCCCTGAAGGGTGCCGTCGCTCGTCCAGGGCTCCTGGCCAGGCCCGAGCTCATTGGCGCCAAAGAGGAGGGTGCCGTGGAGGAAGACGCCCGGGAAGTCCCCGCCGGCAAGGCCATCCAGGGAGAAGCTCGTCAGGCGGAGGGTCCCCGCCGCCGTGCCGTCCGTCGTCCAGAGTTGGGAGGCGTAGGGTGCTTCCGGGTCCCGGCTGGCGAAGAGCACCTTCCCGCTCCCGGCGTGCCAGCCGTAGGGGACGCGGCCACAGTAAGAGCCCGCGCAGAAATCACGGATCAGCCGGGTGCCGGCCGGCGTGCCGTCCGTGCCCCACGGCCCGGGCCCGTGCGCGACGTCGTTCCCGGTGAAGAAGGCCCGGCTTCCGGCCACGACGGCGTCCGAGAGCGCTCCGTCGCAGCTTCCCGGACAGAGGTCCTGCAGCAGGTGGGTGCCCTGGGGAGTGCCGTCGGTGGTCCACGGCTCGATGCCGTGAGGGCCGTCGTTCGCCCGGAAGAGCAGGCGGCCGCCGAGAGGCTCGCGGGGCAGCGGGAGCCTGCCGTAGCTGTCCGCGGCGAAGAAGGCGTCGGGGCGCGGCAGGTTGGTCAGGAGACGCGTGCCGCCCGGCGTGCCGTCGGAGGCCCACAGCTCCTGCCCACGCGTGGGATCGGAGGCGAGGAAGAGCAGCCGGTTTCCCAGGCTCGTGACGTCGAGGAAGGGGGCGTCCGGCGAGAAGCGGAGGTTGGTGAGCGGCACCGTGCCATGGGCCGTGCCGTCGCTCTTCCAGAGCTCGAAGCCAAGGCGGCGGACCGGCGCGACGAAGAACAGCGCCGGGCCCACCGCCCGGAGATAGACCGGTCCCGGGTGCTTCGCCGAGCCCGGTATGGGATCGCTCACCAGCCGGGTGCCGCCGGCCGTGCCGTCGCTGGCCCACAGGGACGGGCCCTGCCGGCCGTCGTCGGCGCGGAAGTAGAGGCGGCCGTTGAAGACGGTCAGGTCGCCGGGGGACGAGCCGCCGGGGCCGGGGTGTATGTCCGCTACCTGGAAGGTGCCCGCGGCGGTGCCGTCCGTCCGCCACAGCTCCCGGCCGTGAGCCCCGTCGCCGGCCGCGAAGTAGAGCAGCCCCTGGCCCTCGACCCAGGCGCTCCAGGTCCCCTCGTTCACCGTCGGGAAGGCGAGCCCCTGGGTCAGCCGGACCGTGCTCGCCGGCGATCCGCCGGTCACCCACAGATCCTCCCTCGCTCCCGAGGAGACCAGGAAGAAGTAGGAGCGCCCGTTCGTGGCCACGGATCGAGGGGAGCCGGCGCAGGCGCCGGGACAGGCGTCCACCACCTCGAAGGTCCCCGCCGCGGTGCCGTCGGTCCGCCACAGCTCCCGACCGGTCAGCGAGTCGTCCGCCGAGAAGTACGCCAGGCCGCCCACCGCCACGTAGCCCGCCGGCCCCGAGCTTCCCGAGACGGCGGTCGTGTTGATGTCCTTGACCAGGTGCGCCGTGACCCCTCCGGCGGGGGCCGCGGCGAGCAGAGCGAGGACGAGCGGGCAGAGCGTCAGGCGCATCGCGGTCTCCTCCCAGACTGTTGCCGTGCTGCAACAGAGTATACGGAGGAGGTGTCCCGAGCGTCTGCCCGCCAGCCAGAAGGGGAGGAGGCCTACGCCTCGTCGTACGAGATCTCCATCCGCCGGATCTTCCAGGCGGAGATCGCCACCAGCACCACGGCCAGGGCGGTGAGCCCCACGACCGAGACCCAGGGGGCCGGCGCGTCGGAGAGGATGGCGATCGGCCCCTCGGAGACCTTCACCGGGCAGAGCGACTGGAGATAGTGGATGACGCTGATCTCCTTGAGCAGCGGCGGCAGCAGGAAGTGGATCCCTTCCCAGCCGAACACCACCAGCGCCGGCATCGCCGGGCTCTTGAAGAAGAACCCGAAGAAGAGGAACACCGCCCCGTACCCCACGCAGGCCAGAAAGGTCACCAGCAGGTAGGAGGCGAGGTGCCCCAGCCCGTGCTCCTGGGAGATGAAGTGCGAGACCGCCGCCGAATCGTGCGGCAGATAGGTGAGCACGAAGGAGAGGGCCGTCGTCAGCCCGAACAGGGCGAAGGAGACGATCAGCCCCGTCACGTACTTGGCCACCACCAGCAGCTCCCGCCGCACGGGGGAGAGGAAGTAGTAGTGCAGGCTGCGGTCGAGCGTCTCGCGGCGGATCAGGTTGCCGAAGATCGAGACGCAGGCGAGGAAGATCACGATCCGCAGCACGAACGCCTGATAGAAGCCGGCGAAGAACTGGGTCGCGCCCGCCACGTCGGCGGTGTCGCGGACGCCCCCCGGCACGATCATCCGCAGGACCACGATGAACAGGGGGGCCAGCGCCAGCAGCAGGAGCCCGAAGGAGCGGCGGAACCCCTTGCGCAGCTCCAGCCGCACGATGGCCCGGAGCTGGCTCCACCACTGCCCCCAGGGGAGGCCGGCGCGGGCGGCGGGAATCGTGGTGGCGGTGATGTCGCTCACAGCTTGCCTCCATTCGAGCCGATCAGGTACTGGTAGACCGCGTTGACGTCGGCGTCCGCCGGCGCCACCGCCTCGACCGCGAGGCCGGTCTCGATGATGATGTCGTTGAGCACCAGGTGGAATTTGTCGGCGTCGCGGGTGCGGACCAGCAGCCCCTGCCCGCGGTCGAGGATGCGCGCCTCCACCACGTGGTCCTGCTCGAAGACCTTGGAGGCGAGCAGCGACGGCCGGTCGCAGCGCACCAGCACCTGCACCGGGTGCTCCTCCTCCATCTCGTCGCGCACCTCGCCGATGTCCCCCTCGGCCACGATGTAGCCGCCGTTGATCAGCACCACCTGGTCCGAGATCAGGTCCACCTCGTGGAGGATGTGGCTGGAGACGATCACGTGCAGGCCGCCGTCGGCCAGCTCGCGGAAGAGGTCGATCACCTCGGCCCGCGCCATGGGGTCGAGGCCGTTGAGCGGCTCGTCGAGCACCATCACGGCGGGCTCGTGGGCGAGCGCCTGGGCGAGCCGGATGCGCTGGCGCATCCCCTTGCTGTAGCCGGCCACCTTGCGCCTGGCGGCCTCCACCAGCCCCACCCGCTCGATCGCCTTCCAGGCCATCGCCTCGGCCTGCTTGGCACTAAAGCCATGGACGCGCAAATATGACTCGACGAACTGATAGCCGGTCAGCCCCGGCGGGAAGGCGTCGTACTGCGAGGCGTAGCCCACCTTGCGGAAGAGCTCCTCCGGCTGGCGGGCGTCGAGCCCCAGCACCGAGATCCGCCCCCGGCTGGGCCGGATCAGCCCCACCATCATGTTCATCAGGGTGGTCTTGCCCGAGCCGTTGGGCCCCACCAGGCCGGTGATCCCCGGCGGGATCGACAGGTTGACCCGGTTGACCCCCAGCACGTCGCCGTAGAACTTGGAGACGTTCTCGAAGATCACGCGGGAGGCGCTTTTCTCGGAGATCAACGCGTCGGTAGTCATCGGACCACCTCGTAGGCGCGGATGCGCCGGGAGAGCAGCCAGAGGGCGAGCGCGCAGCCGAGGACGAGGGTCAGCCAGGCGGCCCACGCCGGCTGCGCGAAGTGGCTGTCGTCGATCTCCAGGCCGAAGAGGTAGGCCCAGACGTTGCTCATGGCGGTCGACAGCGACAGCAGGTACCCCCACCAGGTGTCGAGCGTCTCGTTGAGCGCGCGGGCGAAACCGGTGAGCACGAAGAAGACGATCAGCAGCGAGATCCGCGCCACCGGCTTCCACTTCACCCAGGCCGAGATCGCCAGCGCCACCAGCGACACGACCAGGATCCAGGACCAGCTGCCCACAAAGATCGCGAAGCCGATCCGCGGGTTCTCCGCGAGCCACCCGCCCCCTTCCAGATAGCCCTGGAAGAAGAACAGCAGCAGCCCCGGCACCCAGGTGATGGCCGACATCAGCCCCACCAGCACCATCAGCTTGCCGAGCACGTACTCGGTGCGCGAGAAGGGGCGCGAGAGGTAGAGCGGCAGCCCGTTGTTGCGCAGGTCGGGCGCGACCAGCGCCGGCCCCACCGAGAGCGCCAGCAGGAAGCAGAGCCAGCTCTGGAGCTCGATCCCCCGGCGGAAGAAGGCGGCGTTGATCGGCAGCGCCTCGTTGAGCTGCTCCAGGGGCAGGTTGAGGAACTTGAGCGCCGCCAGGTTGTGATGGAGATAGATCATCAACAGCCCGGCGATCGGCAGCAGGAAGCAGAGGAAGTAGAAGCCCACGAAGATCCGGCTGTCGAGCACGTCCTTCCAGGCGTAGCGCGGCAGGATCAGGAAGCGCGACCAGGAG
>JAICSG010000919.1 GCA_025937035.1 Thermoanaerobaculia bacterium
CCCGGTCTCGGCCACGGCCCGGATGTTGTCGTAGAAGGTCTGGGCGAAGGCGTGGGGGTAGAGGTCGAACGGGGAGCGGCCGATCGCGTCCTCCGGCCGGAGGCCGAACATGCGGGTGTACGGCTCGCTGAGGAAGAGGACGCGCCCCTCCTCGTCGGTCATCCAGGAGGCCACGGGGCTGTTGCGCAGGAAGGCCTGGAAGCGCTCCTCGCTGCGGTCGAGGGCCTCGGCCGCCATCTGGGCCTCGGCGAGCAGGTCGCGCTCCCGCAGCAGGGATTCCCGGCGGGCCCGCGCGTCGCGCAGGACGGCGGCCACGCGCGCCGCCAGCGCCCGGGGAGAGAACGGCTCCGCCAGGACGTCGCTGGCGCCCTCCTCCAGGGCGTCCAGGCAGCGCTCCTCGCTCCGGCCCACGAGCAGGACCGGGAGATCGCGGGCCTGGCGGTCACGGCGGAGATCCCGCAGGAGATCGAGCCCCCCCTCCTCCACCCGGGCCACCACCACGTCGGGCTGGCGCGCCAGGATGGCGGCGGGCCCCAAGCCCGCAGGGATCTCCTCGATCTCGCAGATCTCCGCGAGAGAGTCGGCCGACGCTCCGGGGCCGGTTCCTATCCAGAGGAGCCGGTCCCGAAGGTCGGATTCGGGTAGGCGAAGCGGCAATGCGGACAAACGACGAGCCCCTGCTAGCTGCAATGCAGCGATAACAATACCAAATTCAATGCCGGCGGGGCTCGCCGGTGCCCGTCTCAATTCAACGGGCAGCCCAAATTGTTGTCGCCGTCGAGCGTCGACCCCAGCGACAGCATGGTGTCCCGGTTGTTGCTCGCCAGGGCGGAATTGACCTGCGAGATGATCTGCGCCTGCGTCAGCGGGTAGTCCACCCCCGTGTTTGCCGCGTTGAGCAGGGCCGCCACCGCGGCGCGCAGCAGGATGGTCGCGCTCCCGAGCGTGCCGGGGCCGCCTCCCCCCTGGAGCGACTTCAGCAGGGTCTTGCCGGCCAGCGACGGGAAGGCGCTCGCCGAGCTGAAGACGCTGACCGTGCTCTGGCCCGGCGAGTAGCCGGTCCCGGCCCAGGAGCCGGTGTGGTTCTTCCAGTAGCCGGGGGTGCACCCCTGGGTGCCGATGTCCTCCGTCGGCGGCGGCGGAGGCGGCGGCGCCGGCAGCGGCACGCGCAGGGCTCCGAGCTCCCAGAGCAGCGAGTCCGGGTTCTGGTCGACCGGCGCGGAGACGAGCTGCAAGGTGGTCGAGCTCACCCCCGCCGGGATGTTGATCGTGAGCACCGGGCTGTCCCAGGCCGTCCCCGCCGCGGAGACCAGGGTGTTGATCAGGCTCGGATTGTTGGTGATGTCGATCTCGTCCGGCCGCCCCGCCTCGGCGTCGCCGACCAGGACCAGGAGCTGCGCCTGCCGGGCGGCGGTGTCGGAGCCGTGATTGAAGGTGACCGGCGTCGTAACCTGCGTGGGGCCGGGCGTCGGGTCGGCCCCATAGGCGAAGTCGAGGCCGTCGAAGACCATCAGCCGGTAGCTGTTGGTGTCCGCGGGGTTGGTGTAGATCACCAGCAGGGTGGCGCCATTGAGGCGGAAGAGGTTGCTCGACGTGTCACCGTCCGCGATCGAGAAGGTCTGCGACCCCGTCCCCCGGGCCTTGACGATGTTGGTGACGTCCGCCAGATAGCCGATGTTGTTGATCGGGCCGCCCGCGGAGACCGGCTGCCCCTCGGTGCCGATGATCGTGCCCGTGATCAGATTGCCGTCGAAGCTGAGCACCTGGTCCAGGTAAGGCTGGCTCGGGATGACGCAGACCCCGCCGCTCTGCGGGCAGGGGCGGTCGCGCCCCGCCCAGTAGAGCAGCGCCGCCTGCACCGGGCCGCCAATGTTGACCGTCACCGTCCCCGGGCCCAACTGCAGACCCGTCCCGCCGGACGCCATCGACAGCCCCTGCCCCTGGACGTCGAGCGCCACCTGCAGGGTGGTCGCCGCCGCCGGCAGCGCCAGCAGCGCCAGCATCAGTACCGCGACTCCTCCCAGCCTCCCCATAAAACCTGATCTCATTCCGCACCTCCTGAAGTCCTGTTGATGAGCCTTACGTTGAAGGAGGGGCTCTTCGGCGGCCAAGCGGTCTCTACGGAGAGATCCTCGGCTTTGCGACCCCGTCTCCCGACGGGTGTGCCTTTTCGGAGCCTCGAGGGGTCCAAAGTTGCTCGACACCACGAACAAAATCCTGTGCAGAATGCGAGCCACAAAAATATTACGTCTGATTCTGTTAGTGGTTATCTGGTACCCTACGATGGCTAATGCACAAATTGGAGCTGAGGCTCAAGGCGGTAAACTCACTTTTTGGTCGGCAATAGG
>JAICSG010000788.1 GCA_025937035.1 Thermoanaerobaculia bacterium
CGACCGCCAGCAGGCCCAGGGACAGCGTCAAGGCGTGCTTCCAACCCGAGATCCTCATCATTTTGGGTTCTCCCTGAAAGAGAGAGCGTTGTGTTGAACGCTCTACAAAGTCAGGTGCGGGGAGGGAAGGAAGGCGCGCCGGGCTTCAATTTGATCCCGAAGATTTGATTCCGAAGATCTCCCGGAGCGCCTCCGCGTATTCTCTCTCGTCGAGCTCCCGCTCCTGCTTCTCGCCGCCCCGGGTGGTGATCAGCTTCAACCCGCTCAGAGTGACGCTGCCCTCCGGCGTCGCGAGGGAGCAGAGGCGGTTCTGGGTGAAATGGGATTGGGGCGAGGTCTGGTGGAAGTGGCACATCTCCGCGTAGTCGGCGAAGACGTGGGGCTCCAGGCCGAAACGGTATTGCGGCTTCCAGGGGCCACCCTCTTCGCGGCGGGACAGGATCAGACGGCTGTCCCCGGTCTCCTCGATCCGGTAGGCCAGATCGCCCTCCCTCTGCTCGCCGCGCTCGTCCACACGCAGCGGCTCGCGGAAGGAGTCGCCGAAACCCACGTCGGCCAGCCAGGAATCCTTCAAGGTGACCAGGAGCGCCATGTGATCGTAGTCCGGGCTGAAGTCTCCGCCTGGGCGCCCCACGCCGGCCGAGAGCATGGCTACGTCGAAGCCCAGGGCGCGCAGCAGGGCGGCGAAGAGGCCGTTGAGCTCGTAGCAGAAGCCGCCCCGGCGGCGCGTCACGATCTTTTCGAAAAGGGCCTCGTCGTCCAGTTGGATCGGCTCACCCCAGTGGATGCTCAGGTTTTCGAAGGGGACGGCGTACAGGTGCGCCAGGTGCAGCCGCCGCAGGGTTTCGGCGGTGGGGTCCAGCGGACCGTGATCTCCGATGCGTTCGAGGTAGGCGGCGACGTCCATGGACGATCCATTTTACCTCGGAAGAGCCAGGCGGCTGTCCCCGAATTACCCTCCGTCCCCCGCTCTTGCTTGACGACGTTCCCGCTCGGAGCTAAAGTTCTGGCGCCCTGCAAGTTGTTCAACAGCAGGTGCTGCCAGTTGGAGGGATATTGCAATGAAAAAGCGAGCCCATCGTCTGCGTCTGAACAAGGAAACCTTGCGGAGCCTTCAGAGCTCCACCCTGGCTCGCGTCGCGGGCGGCGGCACGAGCATGGAGTGCTTTGAAGCGACCGGTTGCGATTGCTACAGCCAGGACCCGGCCTGCACGCTCCCCCGTACCGCTTGCCTCGCCACTTGCAGCTGTTAGCCTCGGACCGATGACGCGATCGCCGGGAGCAGGGTCCTCCCGGGTCGAGACGCGCTGTTTTGCTAGACTGCGGTGAGCCCGCGGCCCCGGCCTCTCCTGGGGAGACGCGAGGGAGCGCGCGAAGGAGGCCTCCATGGACGACCAGAGCATTCTGCACCGGATTCAGCACCTCGTGGACGAGGAGCACCGCCTGGACGATCAGACCGCCCACTCGCCCGAGGACCGCGAGCGTCACCATGCGCTCCGGGTCGAGCTCGACCAGTGTTGGGACCTCCTGCGCCAGCGCCGGGCCCGCCGGGAATTCGGAGACGATCCCGACGGGGCCAAGGTGCGTGACGAGAAGACGGTGGAGGGGTACGAGCAGTAGGGGAAGGGCCGGAGCTGCCCCGCGGGCTCCTCTCTTGCTTGCTTGACAACCATTCCTTGCGTGGTTACAGTTCGCGCAATTTTTGGAGGCTGTCATGAGGCGGCCTGAAACCGTGCCGAGCCTCCTACCTGAAATGAGTTTCTCTAGAGTCTATTGAGCGACCAGGCAACTTCGCCTGTCGTTGCTTTCCAGGAGGAGTACCGATGCGCAGCTCCCGTCTGGTATTGCTGGCCGCAGTGCTTCTGGGCTTTGCGTTTCTTGCGCCGACATTTGGCTTCTCAGGAAGAGAGGGAGAAGACCCTCGTACGCTCCCGGGAGCCACGGAGCGGCACTTCGGACACCTCCGTTTCAATCAAAGCCGGCCCGGAAAGCCGATACATGAAAAGATCATTTGCCAATGGACCTGCGCTGACGGTACCGCTCATCATGCTGAGACGGATACCGTGGCGGACTGCTTCGACGCCTGCCAGGCGTCATGTGGCAATCCTTGTGACTGGGCCCAGTAGGAAACGAGAGCAAGCTGGTAGCTTCCCAACCCACATCGATTGGCTGTGCTCAGCCTTCTGAGCGCGGGGCCTGAAGACCTCAGGCCCCCTTCACCGCCTCCACGAACGCCTTCGCGTTCTCCACCGGCACCATCGGCAGAATTCCGTGCCCGAGGTTCACGATGTGCCCTCCGTCCTGGCCCTGCTCGATGAGGGCGGCGGTGCGGCGCTGGATCTCGGGGATGGGGGCCAGCAGAGCGGCAGGATCTAAGTTCCCCTGAAGGACCCTCGGGCCCACGATCCGGCGAACCTCGGAGAGGGGCTGGCGCCAGTCGACGGAGAGGACGTCCACGGGCAGGTCCGCCATGGCGGGGAGGAGGTGGGAGCCGCCGTTGACGTAGTAGATGAGCGGCACTTTCCCTTTGAGGGCGTCGACGATCTTGCGCAGAGGGGGCATGGCGATCGCCCGCCAACGTTCGAGGTCGAGGAGGCCTCCCCAGGTATCGAAGAGCTGGAGGGCTTGGGCTCCGGCCGCGACCTGGCCGTTGAGGTAGGCGATCGAGACGTCGGCGATGCGGTCGAGCAGGACGGCGAGGCCCTCGGGATCGCCGTAGCTCCAGGCCAGGAGGTGCTCGAAGTGCCTGGAGCCCCCGCCTTCCACCAGATAGGCGGCGAGCGTCCAGGGGGTGCCGCCGAAGCCG
>JAICSG010000009.1 GCA_025937035.1 Thermoanaerobaculia bacterium
AAGACGACCGGCTTGGCCTCCTTGTAGCCGGGGAGCGGCTCGGCGGCCGGCCGGTTCGCCTCGGTGACGGTGTCGCCGACGTTGATCTCGGACACCGCCTTGACGCCGGCGATGACGTAGCCCACGGCGCCCGCCTCCAGCTCCTCCGCCTTGACCCGCTTGAGCTGGAGCAGCCCCACCTCCTCGACGTCGTACTCCTTCTCGGTGTGCATGAGGAGGATCTTCTGGCCGGGCCGCAGCGTACCCTCCTTGACCCGGCAGATCAGCACGACCCCCCGGTAGACGTCGTACTGAGCGTCGAAGATCAGGGCGCGCAGCGGCGCCTCGGGCTCGCCCACCGGGGGCGGGATACGGGTGACCACGGCCTCCAGGACGTCGTCGATGCCGATCCCCTGCTTGGCCGAGCAGAGCACGGCCTCGAAGGGGTCGAGCCCGAGGTCGGAATCGATCTCCTCGCGCACCCGCTCGACCTCGGCCGAGGGGAGGTCGATCTTGTTGATGACCGGCACGATCTCCAGGTCGTACTCCAGGGCGAGATAGAGGTTGGCGACGGTCTGCGCCTCGACCCCCTGGGAGGCGTCGACGATGAGGAGCGCCCCCTCGCAGGACATCAGCGATCGGCGCACCTCGTGGGAGAAGTCGACGTGGCCGGGGGTGTCGATCAGGTTCAGCCGGTAGGGCTTGCCGTCCCGGGCGGTGTAGTTGAGGGTGATGGTGTTGCTCTTGATGGTGATGCCGCGCTCGCGCTCGATGTCCATCGAGTCGAGGATCTGGTCGCGGAACTCGCGCGCCTCCACCCCTCCGCAGCGCTGGATGAGGCGGTCGGCCAGGGTCGATTTCCCGTGGTCGATGTGGGCGATGATGCAGAAGTTACGGATGTCTTCCAAGACGATTTACCTCGAACGGCGCCTCGACAGGGGTCCCATTGCGGCGCATGGAGTGCCGTGCGAAGATCCTACAACGCCCCGGACCCCAGGCGGCATTCCGGGGCAGGTATTGAGCCGTGAGACCGAAATCAGGCCGCACAGTCTACTCGACCGAAGCCCCCGTCGCCAGACGGGAGGCTCCTTCTTCCCAGGAGCCGGCGGCGAGCCTGCCGCCGTCCTCGCAGTCCCCCCGGGTCCGGAGGGAGAAGGCGGGGCGCGGCGGCAAGACGGTGACCGTGGTGGGCCCGCTGGTGCTGGCGCGGCCGGAGGCGGAGGCGCTGCTCGCGTCCTGGAAGCGGATGTGCGGGGGTGGCGGCGCGCTGAAGACCGGGAAGACCGCGGACGGCTCCCCGGCCTTCGAGCTGGAGGTGCAGGGCGACCACGCCGAGCGGCTGGTCGCCGAGCTGGTCAAGGCCGGATACAAGGCGAAGCGGGCGGGGGGTTAGCCCTCGCCCACCCGGTGCCCCTCTCGCTTGTAGAGATAGTCGTACCCCTCCTGGGTGAGGGTGAACTCCCCATCCTCCTGATGGACCAGGTTCCCATCCAGCAGGGACTGTGTCGCGCCGTCGAAATCGACGCCGGGGCTCTCGGCCGCGGCCTCCGTGAAGGCCTGCTCGGGCAGGCGGTCGCCCACCTGGGCGCCGACCCGGTCCCCCTTCTGCTCGTGGAACTGGACCAGCAGGATCTCCGCTCCCTTGGACAGCAAGGTCACTGGCATATCGTCGTCTCCTTCCTGAGCGATGGGGATCTCGTCCCCCCGGCCCTGGCTGGAGCAACGGACGTGCCACGCGCTGGCAGCGCTCGTGCAGAAAGGACACGCGAAGGAGGAGCGAGATGAGCGATACCACGGTGACCAAGATCGACTCCCGGCACTCCCCCCAGGGGACGCTGGGTCAGAAGTACCTCGCCTCCGGCGTGCACGTCTCGATGCGCCTGTGGGAGGAGGAGCCGGCGCAGGGGGACAAGCCCGAGAGCCGGCGGGACTACGAGACGGTCGGCTACGTGATCTCGGGGCGGGCCGAGCTCCACCTCGAAGGGCAGATGGTGATCCTGGAGGAGGGGGATTCCTGGGTGGTGCCCAAGGGGGCCTCCCATACCTACAAGATCCTGGAGCCCTTCAAGGCCGTCGAGGCCACCTCGCCGCCGGCCCACGCGCACGGGCGGGACGAGCGGTAGGGCCCGCTTGCAGGGCGGCCACGCGGGGCCGCCCCTACAGCTTCACAGCTTCAGGACCATCTTGATCATGTCGTGCTGGTTGCCGTCGGGGTCCGTCCCGTAGCCCGGGATGGTGTAGCCCTGGAAGCCGATGTTCTTCAGGGTCTCGACGGCGTCGGCCTCGAAATCCGAGATCAGCATGCAGGTGAGGTGGCGCAGGCCGTCGGCCTTGGCGGTGTCGATGAAGTTGTTGACCAGGAGGGTCCCCAGCCCCACGCCCCGATAGGCGGGCTCGATCAGCCACTTGACGCGGCCGACCAGGCGCAGGGGGCTGCCGTGGCGCCGGTGGAGGGTCGCGTCGGCCACCACCTTGTGGCCGTCCCAGGCCAGCAGCGGCAGCACCTTGGCGTAATCGACCTCGCGTCCCCAGCCCTCGACCAGAGAGCGGTTGTCGATGCGGTCCCAGGCGAAGCGGCGCACCTCCTCGGGGAGGCGGAGGAAAAACTCGTACAAGGGGTCGACGTCGTTCTCGGTGAACGGACGTATCAGCAGGCGGCGGCCGTCGCGGAGCACGGCTTCCTGAGGATAGCGGGTCGGCATGAAATCCCTCCTGGGTAAAAAAATCGACGACGGAGCCTAGCACAGCAAAGCGGGGCCGGTGGACCGGCCCCGCGACCTCACCCCAGCCCCTCTCCTGGAAGGAGAGGGGCTTCAAGATGAGAACAGTGAAAGAGGCTGCTTCTCAACCGTTCCAGGCCGTGCCGCCCAGGATGGTCGAGAAGTTGAAGGGGGCCGGCAGCGGCGTGGCCCCGTTCGCCGGCAGGGAGATGCTCACGCCGACGTCGCTGGTCAGGCGGACCTGATTGCCCCCGAAGACCGGCGGCACCAGGTAGAAGGTCAGGTCGACGCTGCTCCCCGTGGAGCAGTCGGTCGTCTGGCCGGCCGTGCAGTAGGGGAGAACCCGCAGCGAGCCGTCCCGCAGGTTGCCGGAGGCGTCGGTGGAGAGGGAGAGCAGCAGGGCGACCGGGCCGCCCAGCGTGCCGTTGGCATTCACCGGATAGACGTCGATGCGATAGGTGAACGGATCCTCGCCGCGGTAGATGGCCACCTTGAAGTCCTGCGCGGGATTGCTGTTGGAGGCCACGCGGAAGGTGCGCTCCAGGATCTCGAAGACCTGGCGGTCGAAATCGGTGAACAGGGTGTGGCAGGGGGTGGTCAGGCCGGCCTGGATCAGGCCGCGGCCGGGCTTGAGGTCGGCGCTGATCGCCTGCGTGCACTGCGAGCCGGAGGCCAGGAGGTTGTTGATCTGGAGCAGCCCGGAGGTGGCGTTGCCGGCCAGCGTCGGATTGAGCGACACGTTGAGAGCCACGGGGCTGCCGGAGACCACGAGATTGCTGGTGGTCTCTTCCCGCACCAGCGTGACCTGGGCGAGCTGCGGGCGCGACGGGTTCAGCAGGGTGGTGCGGATGCTCGGATTGAGGCTGAACGCCAGGAAGCTCTCCGGCCGGGTCGAGCCCGCCGTGGCGACCGCGAACGGCGTCTGGTTGGCCACCGCGAGGCCCTCGAAGAAGCCGTAGGGGTTGCTGTAGGTGACCAGGAGGGAGAGCGAGAGGTTGGGGCTCTGGCTGCCGGTGCCCTGGAGGGTCAGCCGGCTCAGAAGATTGCGGAGCTGGGTCTGATTGCAGGCGACCTGCTCGGTCGTGAGCGCGTTGGACGTGTCGGACGTCTGGGCCGCGGCGAAGCCGGTGGCGAGGCTCAGCGACAACAGGACGAAGGACAGGATGGCGAGATTTCTGCGCATCGGGTTTCAAACCTCCTACAGATCTGACGTTGACGGGACTGCCGAGCGGTCCAAGTGCCTCAACCTCCACAGCGCCTGGACCGCTTCTGCTCTGTGCCTGCGAAAAATCTTCACAGAACATGCCAAGTGAGGTCTGAATGTGGCACAACCCTTGCTATCGAGAGCTTTCGCTGGCCGGTGCTGTAAGGAAGCGCAAGGCCGCCCCCAGGAGGAGAGTGAAATGTTCAAGCTGCAGGATCAGATATCGGAATCGGCCCTCTGCGTCGGCATCATCGCGGCGTTGATCTGGGGGGTGGGTCTGAGCGTGTACGGATTTCAGCAGCCGCAGGGAGAGCTCTCCTGGCTCGCGTGGTGGGCCCAGCTCGTCGGCGGGGTGCTCGCCTGCCTGATCGTGCCGCTCGCCTTCGTGCGCGGCCGGGAGTGGGTGCTGGCGCGGATTCAGGCGCCGGGGGAGCAGCTTCGACAGCGGTAGGTAGAGAGTCAGGCTGCGGGATCGATGCCCGCGTCGTCATACGCCTGCCGCAGCAGATCCTCGACCCCGGTGCGGTCGGCCCATTCCCGCAGATATTCAAAATCGAGACTTTTCCGTTTGACCTTCAGCACGCCCTGAATGTCGTTCCATTGGCGATCGGAGACGCGGTTGCCGATCTGATACCAATGGAGCTTCTGGAGGATTGTGTCCTCGGGGGAGGCGACCTGGAGGGTGGTCCCGGATGGGCCCGGGACTGGCAAAATCTGGCGACGAATCATCTCCTGAAGAGCGAGCGGCTCGGCCTTGAGTGTGAAGACGTCGACCTTGATTCCCGTAGCGAGGTGGACCAGATTGAAGGAAGCACGCCGACTTATGGCCTGCACCACTCGCTCAGGGGAAACATAGAACGCTGGAGAGACGGCGGCGACGAAAGATTGGACGTGGGCGGGGCGCAGGTCCGCGACGAGATCCACGTCCTGGGTGCTCCGAGGAATGCCGTGCAGCGAGCTCGCGAGGGAGCCGCCAACCGCGTAAGGAATTCCGAGCGCATCCAGATGGCGGCTCACCTCCAGAACGATCCGTAGAGCCTCCTCTGGAGAGACCATTCAGTAACCCTTGGCCTCAGGGTCCCAGCCGAACGCCTCGATCATGAGATCCCGGTTCAGCCAGAGGGCGGCCAGTCTCAGCCGGAGCTCCCGCTCGGAGAGATCGGGTCCATATTGGGCCTGGATTCTCAGCGCGGCCATCTGCTGGGCCATCTGGTTCAACTCGAAGACCTGCATGAGCTTCTCGAAAGGGGGCATCTGGCGGTAGCGCTCCAGGACGATCTCCTCGATCTCGGGCGGGGTGTCGAGAGAGAGGGTCTTCACAGACGTCTCCCGCTGAAACCCTGCCCCGTCAGGGGCAAAGGCATGTAGCCTGGGGCGTCAGCCCCAGGTAGGCGGTCCCACCCACCATCCCCAGCCCCGTAGGGGCGGCGGATCTTCGCTCCGATGAAAACTGCCGTCGCCCCTGCGGGGCTGGGGGCCTGGGCCGGGCGTGCCCTTGCCTGGGGCTCACGCCCCAGGCTACATGCCTGGGCTCCTCTGGAGCCCCCTACTACGACTACTACGACTACTACGACGCGTCCGTCAGGCTGCCTCATAGAGAGCCTTGCGCGACCGCGCGATGGACTGCCAGAGATAGGGATTCTCGATCGGCTCGCGTTCCAGCAGATCGACCCGTCGGCCGAAGAGGGCTTCCAGGTCCGCCAGCAGGCCGAAGTAGCAGTCGGCGTGCTCCCGAGGCGTCATCGGCTCGAATTCCACCAGGAAGTCGAGATCGCTCGCCTCCGGATCGAAGTCGTCCCGGGCCGCGGAGCCGAAGAGGTCCAGCCGCTCGACCCGGTGCTTGCGGCAAAGCTCCTTCAGAGCCCCGAGCTTCTGCTGGACGATCCGCTGCATTGCAATAGGATACCCGGTCCGGGCCGGAATCCGCCGGTCCCGGATCGACGTTAGACTTCCTGGCATGGCCGATCCGGTTTGGGAGGACCTCTCCCGAATCCTCCGCAGCAGCGCGCCCTACAAGACCCTCCTTCAGGGTCTTGGGGACGTCGTGCGCCTGCCCGTGCCCGCGGCGGCGTGGGTGGGTGAGCTCCTGGCGCGCGATCTCAAGCGGCCGGTGCTGGTGCTGGTGCCCCGCGAGGCCGACGCCCTGATGTGGATGGAGGCGGCGCGGCTGTTCGGCCGCGAGGAGGGGATCGTCTACTTCCCCTCGCCCTCCCTGACCCCCTATCAGGAGACCGAGACCTCGCTGCTGGTGCGGGCCCAGGAGTCGGTCGCCCTCGACTGCGTGGCCTCCGGGAAGCTGACCACCGTGGTCGCCACCCCCCGCGCCCTCTTCCGGCGGCTGCCCACGCGCGAGGCCTATCTGCGGGCCGTGATCACGGTCAAGCCGGGGGAGGACCACCCCATCGAGGAGCTGGTGGCCCACCTCACCCGCCACGGGTTCCGGCGCACCGACCTCGTCTACGAGGTGGGGGACTTCGCCGTGCGCGGCGGCATCGTCGACCTTTTCCCGCCGGGCGAGGAGACCCCGATCCGGCTCGACCTGTTCGGCGACACCGTGGAGTCGATCCGCTGGTTCGATCCCCAGTCGCAGCGCTCGGAGGACACCCTCGACTCGGTCCGCATCCTGCCGCTCTCGCTCTTTCCGGCGGGAGCGGACGAGGCGCGGCTTCTGGCCGAGCTCCTCTCCGGCGGTCAGGCGGCCGATCCGGACTGGGGGCCGGAGGCGGCGGAGCTGCTGGAGGGGCTGCGCGCGCGCGGCGGATTCCCCGGCTGGGAGAACTACCTGCCGCTGCTCGCCGACAGCACCATCCCGCTTCCCGAGGTGCTGGGTCAGCCGCTGGTCTTCGCGGTCGATCCGCCGGCCCTGGAGGGGGAGGTGGTGCATCACGCCGAGCGGCTGGAGAGCGACTTCACGGCGCGCCGGGAGCATGGCCGCCTCGCCGTTCCTCCCGAGATGATGGAGGAGCCGGCCGAGCGGGTGCGGGAGACGCTGGAGACGGCGGCCCTGCGGTTGCGGGATCTGGTGGTGGGCGGCGGCCGGGACGGCGACGCCCAGGGGGCCGATTTCCACGGCGCCCTGACCGATCTCTTCCACGGCCAGCTCCCCCGCTTCCCCCAGGAGGTCGCCACCGCCCGGGCCCGCGGCGAGCGGTGCATCGTGGTGGTCTCGGCGGCCCATCGTCGGCGGATCGAGGAGCTGCTCGAAGGGCGCGAGCTGCAGCTCGGCCGTGGCGGGGTGGAGCTGGTGGCGGGGGATCTCGGGCGCGGCTTCCGGCTGCCGCCGGCCGGCGTGGTGGTCTACGGCGAGCAGCAGCTCCTGGCGCAGGCGAAGCTCCAGCGCCGGCCGGCGCGCTCGCGCTTCGGGCCTTTCCTCTCCAGCCTGCGCGACCTCAAGGTGGGGGACTTCGTGGTCCACGTGGACCACGGCATCGGCCAGTTCGTGGCCCTGCGCTCGGTGGGTGGAAACGGCGACGGCCTGGGCGGAGTGCCGCCGGCCGTCCGCGATCTCGCCTCGGCCGGCGCCGCCGCCGAGACCGAGGTGATGGAGATCTCCTACGCCGGCGGCAAGCGGCTGCTGCTCCCCCTCTCGCGCATCGATCAGGTGCAGAAGTACAGCGGCATCGAGGGGGTGGCCCCCCGCCTCGACCAGTTGGGTGGCACCTCGTGGAACAAGACCAAGGCGCGGGTCAAGAAGGGGATGCGCGACATGGCCGGGGAGCTGCTCAAGCTCTACGCCGAGCGCCAGGTCGCCCGCGCCCCGGCGATGCCGCCGGACACCGACATGCTGCACCAGTTCGAGGGCGCCTTCCCGTACGAGGAGACGCCGGACCAGTTGGAGGCGATCGCCACCATCCGCGAGGATCTCCAGCGCGAGCGGCCCATGGACCGGCTGCTCTGCGGCGACGTGGGCTATGGCAAGACCGAGGTGGCCATGCGCGCCGCCTTCAAGGCGGTGGACGGCGGCTATCAGGTGGCGGTGCTGGCGCCGACCACCATCCTGGCCGACCAGCATCTGGAGACCTTCCGCAGGCGCTTCGCCGGCTTCCCGGTGAACATCGAGATGGTGTCGCGCTTCCGCTCGCCGGCCGAGATGCGGGATCTCAAGAAGCGGCTGAACGAGGGGAAGGTGGACATCCTCATCGGCACCCACCGGCTGCTGTCGAAGGACATCCAGCTCCCCAAGCTCGGCCTGCTGATCGTCGACGAGGAGCAGCGTTTCGGCGTGGCCCAGAAGGAGCGCCTGAAGCAGCTCAAGAAGAACGTGCACGTGCTGGCCATGTCGGCCACCCCGGTGCCGCGCACGCTCCAGCTCTCGCTCGCCAACGTGCGCGATCTTTCCGTGATCGAAACCCCGCCGCGCGACCGCATGGCGGTGGAGACGGCGATCCTCCCCTACAGCGACAACCTGGTGCGGGAGGCGATCGAGTTCGAGCTGGAGCGCGGCGGGCAGGTCTACTACGTCTACAACCGGGTGGAGTCGATCGAGGACCGGCTGGCCAAGCTGCGCGAGATCGTCCCCGGGATCCGGGTCACCGTGGGGCACGGGCAGCTCGACGAGGAGGAGCTGTCGCGGCGGATGCACGCCTTCACCCGCGGCGACTTCGACGTCCTGCTGGCGACCACGATCATCGAGAACGGCATCGACATCCCGAACGTCAACACCATGATCGTCCACCGGGCCGACCGCTTCGGCCTGGCCCAGCTCTACCAGCTCCGCGGCCGGGTGGGGCGGAGCAACCAGCTCGCCTACTGCTACTTCACGATCGCCGAGGACCGGGTGCTCTCCGAGCAGGCGCGGAAGCGGCTGGCGGCCCTGCGCGAGTTCTCGGACCTCGGCGCCGGCTTCCGCATCGCGGCCCGGGACCTGGAGATCCGCGGCGCCGGCAACCTCCTGGGGGGCGAGCAGAGCGGCCACATCGGCGCGGTGGGGATCGAGACCTATCTCAAGCTGCTGGAGGAGACCGTGCGCGAGCTGCGCGGCGAGGTAGTGGAGGAGGCGCCGTCGGTGGCGCTCGACCTGCCGGTGCCGATGTCGATCCCCCCCGAGTACGTGGACGACGCCAACCTGCGCATGGAGCTCTACCGCAAGATCGCCGAGGAGCCGGAGAGGGAGATGCTGGCCGAGCTGGCCGACCGCTTCGGCCCGCCCCCCTCGACGGTCGAGACGCTGGTCGAGGTGGCCGCGCTCAAGCGGCTGGCCGAGTCGTTGCGCGTGCAGTCGATCTCCGCGAAGAGCGGCGAGCTGATCATCCGCCTGCGGCGCGATGCTCGTATTGATGTCGAGCGTCTGATCGAGATGGTCTCGACCCTCCCCGGCGCGAGCTTCAGCCCCACCGGCGTGCTGACCCTGCCGGGAGGCGGCGGCCGGCAGATGGTAACCACGGCGCGGCAGACGCTGGAGTCGCTTTCGCAATGACTTCCCAGCGAGCCATGATCGCCCTCGGTTGTTGGGCCATCCTCCTCGCCGCCGCCTGCCAGCGCGCCGCCCCCCCTCCGCCGGACGCCGTGGCGAGCATCGGCGACTCCGAGGTGCGTTACGCCGAATTCGAGCGCTACGTCGCCCGGACTGTGGGGGACCCCGGCGGGGTCCTGGGAAGCGACGTGCTCTCGGAGCTTTTCGATCAATTTCTGGATGAGCGGCTGCTGGAGCGGCTGGCGGCCGACCGCGGGCTGCTGCGGTCCTCCGCCGAGCCGGGGCAGGGCCGCCAGGCGATCGACGCCCTGCTCGAAAAGGATCTCCGGCAGCAGCCCGGCGACGCGGAGATCGCCCGCTACTACCAGGAGCACCGGCGGGACTTCGCGCGGCCGGAGCGGGTGCGGCTGCGGCAGATCCTCACCGCGAGCCGCAAGGCGGCCGAGGAGGCGCGGAGCCAGATCGTGGCGGGGACCCCGTTCGAGGAGGTGGCCCGCCGCCTGTCGCGGGGCCCGCGGGCGGACGGCGGCGGGGTCCAGGGGGAGCTGGCGCGGAGCGATCTGCCGCCGACGTTCGCCGACCTGATCTTTTCGCTGAAGCCGGGCGAGGTCAGCCCGGTGGTGCCGGCCGAATACGGCTTTCACCTCTTCCAGGTGATCGAGCGCGAGCCGGCCGAGGTGGTGCCGCTGGCCGCCGCGCGCGGGGAGATCCTCGGCCGGCTCCGCCAGCAGCGGGCCGACCAGCTCCTGCGCTCGCTGGTCCAGGACGCTCGAAGTCATTATGATGTGAAGGTTTATGAGCGGAATTTACCGTTCGCCTACCAAGGTTCCTACAGCCATGCCCAGAAAGCTCGCTAGCCTCACCCTGATCCTCGCCTTCGCCCTCGCCCCTGCCTTGGGAGCCGAGGTGTTGAACCGCATCGTCCTGCGGGTCAACGACCAGATCGCGACGCTCTACGACTACCAGCAGCACCGCGAGGAGCTCGTGCGCGACATCCTCCACCGCGAGCAGGACAGCGGCGAGCGCCAGCGGCTGCTCGGCCAGGCCGGCGAGCTCGCCTACGCGGACCTCTTCCGCGAGCTCCTGCTCCAGTCGCGCGCCGACCAGCTCGCCGTCGAGGTCACCGAGGCCCAGGTGGACACCTCCATCGCGCAGATCAAGCAGAACAACAACATCAAGACGGACGACGAATTCAAGGCCGCCCTGGCGCAGTCCGGCATCACCGAGGCCCAGCTCCGCGCCCAGCTCCGCAAGCAGCTCCGGGTGCAGGAGGTGCGCGGCCGGGACATCCAGGGGCGGGTCAAGGTGGACGAGGAGGACCTCCGGCGCTACTACCGGAAGAACCTCGAGCAGTTCCGCCAGCCCGAGCAGCTCCAGCTCCGCGAGATCGTGGTGCTCGACGGGGGCCTGCCGACCGCCGCCGACCGCCAGCGTCTCGCGGCCGACATCCGGGCCAAGGTCCAGGGGGGTGCCTCGCTCGCCGACGCCGTGGCCGACACCGTGAAGACGGGGGCCACGAGCAACGCCGTCGACCTCGGCTGGGTCTCGCCCGGCGATCTCGACAAGAACCTGGAGACTGCGGTCTGGAAGCTCCCCAAGGGGGCGGTCAGCGAGCCCGTGCAGGCGCGCGGCGGTCTCCATCTGGTGCAGGTGCTCGACCGCCGCGAGTCGCGCGTGCCGCCGTTCGCCGAGGTGCAGGAGGCGATCCGGGCGAAGGAGCAGGAGCGGGTGTTTCGCCAGGAGACCGCCAAGTACATGGTGGAGCTGGAGAAGAAGTCGCTGATCGTGGCCAATCCTCCCGCCGAGGCCGCCAACTACCGCCGCCAGCTGGTCGCCGACACGGCGGACCTGAACGATCAGGGGGGCAGCCTGAACGTCCCCGCCGCGCCGCCGGCCACCGGGCCCGCGGCGGGCACGACCCCGCCGTCGAGCGCGACGACCATCGAGCCGACCGCGCCGGGCTCGCTGCCGAACCCGAAGCCGATCGATACCACGCCGCCGCCGGTCGCGACCCCGCCGGTGACGCCGCCCCCCGCGGCCACTCCACCGCCGTCCACCCCGCCGCCGGGGATCTGAGACCCGCTCGAACCCCCTTTGAAACGCCCGCGAGCCGCCTCGCGGGCGTTTTCGTTTCCCTCGTCCGGTCTCTTCTTTCGCTCCATTTACGCAATGTTTTTCCGCCTGCCGCGCGTCTCAGTGGGTGCTAGTGGAAAAAAATGGACAAAAGTGGAGTGAGCTGCTACGCTTTCACCTCAGTCAGGCAGTACGTTTGTGAGGGCGGGCCATGTTCCGCGGAAGCGCTCCAACCAAGATTGACGACAAAGGTCGCTTGAAGATCCCGACCGACTTCCGTCGGTTGCTGGAGGAGCGCTACGGCCTCGATCTGTTCGTGACGTCGGTTCAGGGGGATTCGGCGCTGCTCTATCCGCTGCCGGTCTGGGAAGAGATCGAGGCGCGGCTGGCGCAGATGCCGTCCACGGACCGGGCCAAGATGCGCTACCTCGAGCGGGTGAGCTACTACGGGCAGCAGGTGCGGCTGGACGTGCAGGGCCGCATCCTGATCCCCCAGATCCTGCGGGAGAGCGCCAGCATCAACGGCGACGTGGTGGTGAGCGGCCAGCTCAACCACCTGGTGGTCTGGAATCACGAACGGTTCGTGGCGCGGCTTGACGAGCAGCCGTTCACGGACGAGGACTTCCGTGCGCTCAGCGCCCAGGGGATCTGAGACCGCCCGGCGCGCCGCGCGGGGAAGCCCATGGAAGTCCGGCACGTACCCGTCCTGCTCGCCGAGACGCTGGAGTATCTGGCGCCCGAGCGGGGCGGGGTCTTCGTCGACGGCACGGTGGGGCTGGGCGGCCACGCCGAGGCCCTCCTGCGGGCGTCTCCGGACGTCCAGCTCATTGGCATCGACCGCGACCGCGAGGCGCTGGCGCGGGCGGCCGAACGGCTCGCCGGCTTCGGCCCGCGGGCACGCCTCGTCCAGGCCAATTTCCACCAGCTCATGGCGACGTTGGCCGGCCTCGGCGTCCGCGCGATCGCGGGCTTCCTGGCCGATCTCGGCGTGTCTTCGCTGCAGCTCGAGACGCCCGGGCGGGGCTTCAGCTTCCGCTTCGACGGGCCGCTCGACATGCGGATGGGATTGAGTGAAACGACCGCGGCGGACCTGGTCAACCAGGTCTCGGAGGGAGAGTTGGAGACGATCTTCAGGGACTACGGCGAAGAGCGGCATGCGCGGCGGATCGCGCGGGCGATCGCCCGCGCCCGGATGGAGAAGCCGATCCGGACCACGGGAGAGCTCAAGGCCCTGGTGGACGCCGCCAAGGGCCCGCGGGCCCTCCGCGAGGAGCGGATCGATCCGGCGACGCGGGTCTTCCAGGCCTTGCGTATCGCCGTCAACCAGGAGCTCGCCGGCCTCGAGCGCTGCATCGAGGAGGCCGTGCAGCTCCTGGAGACCGGCGGCCGGCTGGTGGTGATCTCGTATCACAGCCTGGAGGACCGGATCGTCAAGACCACCCTGCGCGACCTGGCCCAGGGCGAGGTCGACCCGGTGACCGGGCGCTCGCGGTCGGAGACCCAGCTCATCGAGGTGCTGACCCGCAAGCCGGTGCGGCCCACGGAGAGCGAGGTCGACCTCAACCCCCGTTCGCGCTCCGCCAAGCTGCGCGCGGCCCGGAGGCTCTGAGCCGTTGCGGAATGCCTATGCCTTCACGCGGCCGGTGGCCAACTCCTATCTCGTGCGCGAGCGCGACCGGCGCCTGGCGCGCGAGCTGGCGCTGGTCCTGCTGGTCGTGCTCTGCCTCGGGGGCGGCCTGCTGGCCTACACCGGCATCCACCTGGAGGTGACCCGCGCCGGCTACCGCATCGAGAAGCTGGAGGGGGAGCTGGAAGTGCGCACGCGCGAGGAGCGGCGGCTGCGGCTGGAGGCGGCCTATCTCGCCAGCCCCACGCAGATCGAGAAGCGGGCCGTCGCGGAGCTCGGCATGCAGTCGCCGGCCCTGGAGCAGGTGATCTTCTGGGAGGAGCTGCCGTGAGGCGCCGCCGGATGGCCGTGGTGGCCGGCTTCGGCCTCGTCTGGGTGCTGCTGATCGCGGGCCGCCTCTACCACCTGCAGGTGCTCCGCTACGAGCACTACGCGAGCAAGGCCGAGCGCCAGCAGCAGCGGGTGGTCACCCTCGATCCGCCGCGCGGCACGATCTACGACGCCCAGGGGCGGGAGCTTGCGGTGTCGATCCAGGTCGACTCGGTCTACGCCGTGCCGCCGGAGGTCGAGGACCCGGCCGCCACCGCCGCGGCACTCGCCCGCGTGGTGCCGGACCTCGACCGCGACAAGCTCGCCCGCCAGCTCGCCGGCGACCGCGAGTTCGTCTGGGTGGCCCGCAAGCTCGATCCGCCGGTGGCCGAGAAGGTGCACGCGCTGAAGCTCAAGGGGCTCTACTTCGTGCCCGAGAGCAAGCGGTACTATCCGATGAAGGAGCTGGCGGCCCAGGTGCTCGGCTATGTGGGCACCGACAATCACGGGCTCGCCGGCCTGGAGCAGATCTACGACCGGGAGATCACCGGCAAGCCGGGCAAACGGACCGTGCTGCGCGACGCCCGCCAGGGGACGGTGGCGGCGCCCGGCCTCTCCTTCTCCGATCCCGAGCCGGGGCACGACCTCTATCTCACCCTCGACGCCACCGTGCAGCACATCGTGGAGCGCGAGCTGGCGCGGGCGATCGAGGAGCGGCACGCCCGCCGCGGCAGCGCTATCTTCATCGACCCGGCCACGGGCGGCGTGCTGGCCATGGCCTCCTATCCGTCGTTCGACCCCAACGACTTCGGCGGCGCCTCGCCGGAGAGCCGGCGCAACCAGGCGGTGACCGACGTCTACGAGCCGGGCTCGACCTTCAAGATCGTCACCGCCGCCGCGGCCCTGGAGGCCGGCGTGGTGCGCGAGGACGAGCGGATCGACTGCGGCATGGGCTCGATCACCCTCTACAAGGACATCCGCGTGCACGATCACAAGCCGTACGGCATGCTGACCTTCGCCGAGGTGATCTCGCACTCCAGCAACATCGGCGTCATCCGGGTGGCCCAGCGCATCCACGACGACCGCTTCTACGCCACCGTCCGCGGCTTCGGCTTCGGCCGCCCCACCGGCATCGACCTGCCGGGCGAGAGCGCCGGCATCCTGCACAAGGTCGAGAAGTGGGGGCTGCTGGAGAAGGATTACATCGCCTTCGGCCAGGGGGTCTCGGTGACGCCGCTGCAGCTCGTGAGCGCCACCGCCGCGGTGGCCAACGACGGAGTGCTGCTCAAGCCCCACGTGGTGGCCGCGGTGAGCCGGGGCGAGGCCCGGCTGCCGAAGTACCCCTCGCCGCCGGTGGTGGGCCGGCCCATCTCGCCGGGCACCGCGCGCGAGCTCACCCAACTGCTCGAAGGGGTGGTTAGCGAGGGGACGGGCAAGCCCGCGGCCATCCCGGGCTACCAGGTGGCGGGCAAGACCGGCACGGCGCAGATCCCCGTGCGCGGCGGCTATCACGGCTACCTGCCGAGCTTCGTGGGCTTCGCGCCCGCGGACCGGCCGGCCCTGGTGGGGCTGGTGGCGATCGCGGAGCCGCAGGGGAACGAGTACTACGGCGCTCAGGTGGCGGCGCCGGCCTTCGGCTCCATCGTCCGGCAGGTGCTGCTCTACCGCGGAGTCCACCCGCAGCGCGAGCGGCCGTCGGTCTGGACGGGGCAGACGGTGCTGGCGGGGATGACGCCCAAGGCTCCGGCGGCTGCGGTCCACCCGGCGATCGAGACCGACGCGCTGGCCGACGGCGACGATCACGATCCGATGTCCGATGCCTCGCCGGCTCCGGCGGCGGAAGGAGGGCGCCCGCATGCGCCTTTCTGAGCTGGCGCGCGGCGTGGGCTTGGGAGCCCCTCCGGGGGCCGACCCGGAGGTGACCGGCGTGGAGCACGACTCGCGGCAGGCGCGTCCAGGGGACCTCTTCGTGGCTCTCCCCGGGCAGCGCTTCGACGGCCGCGCCTTCGCTCCGGCGGCGGTGGCGGCGGGCGCGGTGGCGGTGCTCGGCCCGGAGCCGGGAGAGGCCGCGGTGGACGTCCCCTGGCTGGTCGCCGAAGATCCGCGCGCCCTGCTGGGGCCGCTCGCCGCCCTCGTCTATGGCCAGCCGGACCGGGAGCTGATCCTGGCCGGGGTGACCGGCACCAACGGCAAGTCGACCGTGGCGACTTTGATCGCCGCCATCCTCGACGCGGCGGGGCATCCGGCGGGGTTTATCGGCACCCTGGGCTACCGCTTCCGGGACAGGACCTACGCCGGCGGGCACACCACGCCGGAGGCCTCGGACCTCTTCCGCATCCTGCGCGAGATGCGCTCGGACGGCGCCGAGGCGGTCGCCATGGAGGTCTCCTCCCACGCCCTGGCCATGGGCCGGGTCGGGGGCGCGCAGTTCGACGCGGCGGTGTTCACCAATCTCACCCGCGACCACCTCGACTATCACAAGGATTTCGAGGACTACTTCGCGGCCAAGCGGAAGCTCTTCGATCTGCTGAAGCCGGAGCGCCGGCCGGCGGTCAACGTGGACGATCCCTACGGCCGGCGGCTGGCCGCCGAGATCCCGGACGCCCTGACCTTCGGCGAGCGCGGCGAGGTCTCGGCCCGCGAGGTGTCGATGAGCACGGCCGGCATCCGCGGCGTCCTCTCCACGCCGCGCGGGGAGGTACCGTTCACCACCCCCCTGCTCGGCCGCTACAACCTCTCGAACCTGCTGGCCGCGGCGGCGGCGGCGGAGACCCTGGAGCTGCCGCATGAGGCGGTGGCCGCGGCCTTCGCCGCCCAGCGGCCGGTGCCGGGGCGGCTGGAGCCGGTCGACCGCGGCCAGCCGTTCGCCGTCTTCATCGACTACGCCCACACCGACGCGGCGCTCGACGCCGCCCTGCGCTCGGCGCGCGAGGTGGTGGGGGGCGGCAAGGTGGCGGTGGTGTTCGGCTGCGGCGGCGACCGCGACCCCGGCAAGCGGCCGATGATGGGCAAGGTCGCCGGCGAGCTCGCCGACCTGGTGATCGCCACCTCGGACAACCCGCGGAGCGAGGACCCGCTGGCCATCCTGGCCGCCATCGAGGAGGGTTTGAGGCAGAGCGGGAACCGGGGCTACCGGCTGGTGCCCGACCGCCGCGAGGCGATCCGCCAGGCGATCTCCGAGGCGCGGCCCGGCTGGGCCGTGCTGGTGGCCGGCAAGGGGCACGAGACCTATCAGATTCTGGGCGACAAGAAGCTTCCTTTCTCCGACCTGGAGGAGATTGGCAAGGCTCTGGAGGCGCGCCTTGGCTAGGTTTACAGTCGAGGAGGCGGCGAAGGCCGTGGGCGGGCGGATCGCCGCGGGCGATCCCCGGGCCGTGATCGACGGCGCGGCGATCGACTCGCGCAAGGTCCAGGGCGGCGAGGTCTTCTTCGCCTTCGGCGGCGCGCACACGGACGGCCACCGCTTCGTCCCCGACGCGCTGGCCCGGGGCGCGGCGGCGGCGGTCGTACAGGAAGACCTTTCCGTTTCGTCCGGCGCCCTGATCCGGGTGGACGACACCTTCCAGGCCCTGCACGACCTCGCGCGTTTCGCGCGCACCCGGACGCCGGAGAAGCTGGTGGGCATCACCGGCTCGGCCGGCAAGACCACCACCAAGGAGCTGCTGGCGGCGCTCCTCGCCTCCCGCTTCCGCGCCCACTGGACGCCGGGAAATCTGAACAATCTCTACGGCTTTCCGCTCTCGCTGCTCAACGTGCCGGACGGCACTCAGTGGATGGTGGCCGAGATGGGGATGTCTACCCCGGGCGAGCTCCACCAGCTCTCCCTGCTGGGCCGGCCGGACGCCGCCGTCTTCACCGTGGTCCGCCCCGTCCACCTGGAGTTCTTCGGCACCATCCAGGCGATCGCCGAGGCCAAGTCCGAGATCCTGGCGGGGCTCGCGCCCGATGGCTTCATCGTGGCCAACGCGGACGACCCGGAAGTGACGCGGATCTCCAAGCGGCACGGCGCGCGGGTGGTCTGGTACGGCCTGGGCGCCGAGCACGCGGAGGTGCGCGGGCGGCACATCGTCCCCGAGCCGGACGGCGCCGTGGGGAGCCGCTTCGAGCTCGCGGCGGGCGGGAAATCCGTCCAGGTCCGGCTCCCCCTGCACGGCCTCTACAACGTCGAGAACTGCGTGGCCGCGGCGGCCTGCGCCTGGGCCCTCGGCCTTTCGCTCGAGGAGATCGCGGCGGCGGTGGCTGGCGTCAAGCCCGCCGCCATGCGCGGCGTCGTCCACCGCGCCGAGGCGGGGTTCCTGCTCATCGACGACTCCTACAACTCGAACCCGGACGCCGTCGGCAAGGCGCTGGAGAGCGCCGCCGCCTTCCCCGCGGAGCGGCGGGTCGCCATCCTCGGCGACATGCTGGAGCTGGGCCCCGAGGGGCCGCGCTTCCACCGCGAGGCGGGGGAGCGGGCGGCGGAGCTCGGCTTCTCTCCCGTGGTCGGCGTCGGCGAGCTGTCGCGGGACCTGGTGGCCGGTGCCGGACCTGGCGCGGTCTGGCTGCCGGACGCCGCGGCGGCGGCCGACTGGGCGGCCTCCGAGATTCGGGGCGGGGACGTGGTGCTGGTCAAGGGGTCGCGGGGAGTGAAGCTCGATCAGGTCGTCCGGCGCCTGCTCGGCCGCCTGCCTGGCGAAAACGGGGAGGGGGCTTAACTGATGCTGCCCTGGCTGCTCAATCCGTTGCGGGAGCTGATCCCGGCCTTCAACGTCTTCCGCTACATCACCTTCCGGGTGGCGGCGGCGATGATCACGGCGCTGATCCTCTCCTGGCTGCTGGGCCCCTGGTTCATCCGCCAGCTCCGGCGCCTGTCGGTCGGCCAGAACATCCGCGACGTGGGGCCGCAGGCCCATCAGGTCAAGGCGGGGACGCCGACCATGGGCGGCCTGCTGATCCTCTTCGCCACCCTGGTGCCGACGCTGCTCTGGGGGGACCTGAAGAACGTCTACATCTGGATCGTGATGATCGTGACCACCGCCTTCGGCGCCATCGGCTTCGCGGACGACTACCTCAAGGTCAGCCACCACCGGAACCTTGGCTTGACCGCGCGCGCCAAATTCTGGCTCCAGGTGGCCGCCGGGCTGGCGCTGGGGGTCGCCCTGCTGGTGCTGCCGGCGGAGGCCGGGTTCAACCCGACGCTCACCTTCCCGTTCATCAAGAAGCTGGTGCTCCACCTGGGCTACCTCTACATCCCCTTCGTGGCCTTCGTGCTGGTGGGGGCCTCGAACGCCGTCAACCTGACCGACGGCCTGGACGGCCTGGCCATCGGCTCCACCTCGGTCGCCGCCGCCACCTACGCGGTCTTCACCTACGTGGCCGGCAACCGGGTGATCGCGGGCTACCTCCAGATCGCCTACGTGCCGGGGGTGGGCGAGGTGGCGGTCTTCTGCGGCGCCCTGGTGGGCGCGGGGATCGGCTTCCTCTGGTTCAACGCCCATCCGGCCGAGGTCTTCATGGGGGACGTCGGATCGCTGGCGCTGGGCGCCGCCATCGGCACCGTGGCCGTGCTGGCCAAGCAGGAGATCCTGCTGGTGCTGGTGGGCGGCCTGTTCGTGCTGGAGGCGATGTCGGTGATCATCCAGGTCGCCTCGTTCAAGCTGCGCGGCAAGCGGGTGTTCCGCATGTCGCCTCTCCATCATCACTTCGAGCTCTCCGGCTGGGCGGAGCCCAAGGTCATCGTGCGCTTCTGGATCCTCTCGATCCTGTTCGCGCTG